>MHYW01000094.1:5096-12237 GCA_001828545.1 Planctomycetes bacterium RIFCSPHIGHO2_12_FULL_52_36 | reverse complement strand
GGAGTGTGAATCATGACTAGGGCAATGAAAGGGGCTGCCAGGAGACAGGCCAGGAAGAAGGTACTTAAGGCAGCCAAGGGTTTTTGGGGGGGGAGGAGTAAACTCTACAGAAAGGCCAAGGAGACCCTCCTGCGGGCCGGGGCTTACGCCTACCGCGACCGCAGGGCAAGAAAGCGAACTATCAGGAGTCTGTGGATTGTCCGCATCCATGCTGCGGCCGTGCAAAGGGGACTCTCTTACAGCCAGTTCATGGGTGGCCTCGCAAAGGCCGGACTGGATATAAACAGAAAGCTCCTGGCTGACATGGCCATCAATGACGCTAAAGGTTTTGACCAACTGGTACAGACTGCCAGTGCCGCCAGCGCTAATGTAAGCTAGTACCGTACCAACCGTGTGGCACCTTTTCTATTAGTCGGAACGTTTGTAGGGGCAGGCTTTACGCCTGCCCAATGTGTACCAACCGTATAACACCTCTTCTATTAGTTGGAACGGTACTAGCAGACGGGAAATAGGGGCAACCCTATCTGGATAACCAACCCACACTACACCCAATCGTGCAGAAAAGCTTGAAGCAAGTGGCAAGGCCATTCCCAACAAAAGTAAGAAAAGCGGTACTGCCAGTGGCAGGTCTGGGTACCAGGTTTTTACCCGCCACCAAGGCCTTCCCCAAAGAGATGCTCCCCATAGTTGATAAACCCATGATACAGTACATCGTGGAAGAGGCAAAGGAGTCAGGGATAGAGCAGATAATCCTGGTAACTGGCCGGGGGAAACAGGCCATAGAAAACCACTTTGACACCTCCTTTGAACTGGAGCGCATACTGGAACAGAAAGGGGAGGAAAAACTCCTCCAGGAAGTACAGAAGGTCTCTAACCTGGTAAGTTTCTGCTACGTAAGGCAGAAGGAGGCGCTAGGGTTGGGGCATGCAGTCCTCTGCGCCAGAGAGACGGTAGGTAACGAACCATTTGCAGTACTCCTGGGAGACATGATAATAGACTCTAAGACCCCTGCCTTAAGGCAACTACTGGAGGTGTATAAGCATTATAAAGCCCCTGCTATTGCGGTGGGCGAGGTAGAACGGTCTGAGGTATCTCGCTACGGGATAATCAAGGCCAATCATGTAAGCACAGGGGTTTATAAGGTCTTAGACCTGGTGGAAAAACCCTCCCCGGAAGAAGCCCCCTCCAACCTGGCAATCATTGGTAGATACATCCTACCGCCAGAGATATTTGACATACTGAAAGAGCTGACACCTGGAGCCCTCGGAGAGGTCCAGCTTACAGATGCCTTGAAGAGACTGCTAGATAGTTCGGCCCTCTATGCCTGTGAGGTAGAAGGGAAACTATACGACGGCGGGGACAAGCTCGGCCTCCTGAAGGCCACGGTAGAACTGGCCCTGAAGAACCCGGAGCTTGGGGATGAGTTCAGACAATATTTAAAGGGGTTGAATCTTTAGGTTGTGTGAATCTCTTTATGCAGGCTTTTCTAGACTCCTTGATTATTGTGAGGGAGAAACTATCCGCCTCAGGCGGGTGCCTTTACACAACGACTCAAACTGTCGGGTTTGATGTTGACTAGGACATCGAGACCTCTGAAAAACTCCACTCACCTGTCATTCTGAGGGAGCGAAGCGACCGAAGAATCTCCTAAAATACTAGATTCTTCGCTTCGCTCAGAATGACAAAGGGTGCTGTAGCGACTTTTGCAGAGGTCCCACATCATTCAACTTGCGTATCTTTTTCAACAACTCTTTTAACCTCTCACCATCTTCTTTGGTATTAGAATCTAATTGACAACGACAGGCACGCAAATAGGACCCTATTCTTTGTTGTTCTGTACCTTTATTACTAGCCCTTTTCCAAGAGTTACCTTCCTTATCTTGAAAAACCTTTGTGGCCCAGTCCCATTCCAGCATTACTGCCTTTTTAAATCTTATAGAATTCTTCTTTGAACCCACAAAAATCCAAGCACCGTCCCAAAAATTTTTATCCTCACCCCTTATCCATGCTTGGACATGAGCGTTCTTCCTCAACTGTTCAGGTATCTTATTTATCCTATCTTTCCTGAAAACTTCTTCCCCATTTGAAATCTTTCCTTCTTCTATCTTGAAAACATCCTCTACCTTAATAAACCCTATGAGGCAGAGATTCCCCTTATCAACAAATCCCTCGTCCCACTTATAAAGCCTAGACCAAAAAAGCAGAAAATCTCCTTTCCCCACCTCCTTCAGTCTTGCTGCTCTAGATTTATCGTTACAAAAGTCCCCATAGGTCATATTCTCCCAATCTGGGTCATTATGCACTTTTTTATCCCACCAATTTTCTGGCATATATTTTGTAAGCTTATTTTCGGTCTTGTTAAAGGAATGCAACTCTTTATAAGTAATAAACTCACTACTCTTATAATAATCACAATCTATGGGTATGAACTCAAATTTATTGTCGGGGAAGATAGGGCTTTTTAACCCACTATTAGCATGACTAGCATTCGCACCTACATTAATGGTAAAAATCTTCATATTCGTTACACCTCCTTATGTTGTTTCAGCCTTGTAGGGTGCGTTGAAACGCACCCTACTACTTTTCATAGAATTACTTAAGTGGTTCTATTTTATCGGGTTTTTGATGGTTGCAGGCCTTGCCCCAATTTCTTTTAAGCTCTTCTTTATGCAAAGAAGCCCACTCCACTACTAATCCCATTACTCTAGGTGGAAGCCATCCTGATACAAGGCCCAAAGTCTCTATGGAGATTAAGGCCCCGTTCTCCCCATAAACGGCATGGAAGTGAGGGGGCTTGTGTTCCCTGAAGTACATGTAAATACTAATTCCATAAAATCTACTTATTTCGGGCATTTCTCGCCCTCAGTGACCAGTCATGCCATAGGCAGATTAGCCTCTGGCGAAAATATCTTTTCCAGTCACCTCGGCGTAGAGTGAGTCGGGGCAGAGGTCAATACCCCCAGGCCAGGCTATAGTGTGGCTTACAGGGTCAATAAATACAGAATCAAACACCCCAGGCTCCTTCCAGGCTTCAAAGACTCCTTTACCTGCGATGTCAGAGAGGTCTACCGCCCCTTCTACCCCATCAGAAAACTTTAACCAAATTTTAAAACCGGTCAACGGTTTAACTTCTACAACGCAATGCATAATCTGCTCCTGTTCAATTCTTCACCCCTTTTGGTTCAGAGACATTTTATCACAAGGACGGCCCTTTTCAAAGAATTAAGACTACCCCCAAAAGCCGTTTGACTTTTCCGAAGAAACCAGATAAAATATCTTTATAAATTCAAAGTTCAAAAGGTACAAAACTATGCTGAAAGACTTTAATCTCTTCCAAACACGCCTCATAAGCCTAAGGGACTCTCTTTGACCTGGGGGCCAAAGAAAGGGAGCTAGCCCTGCTTGAGAAAAAGCTAGCCTCCGGGAACCTGTGGAAGGACAAAGACAAGTCTCAGGAAACCCTGAAGAGACTCAAGGCACTCAAAGAGATAACGATTCCCTTTAAAGAATTGGAAAAGTCCTGGGAGGAAGTGGTGCTTCTTGACCAGCTTGCAGAAGAAGACTCAAGTTTTACAGAAGAACTAGAACAAAACCTCCGTACCTTCCAGGGAAAGCTGGATAAGTTTGAACTCAAGACCCTCCTCAACCAACCCCATGACCACTGCAACGCCTACCTTAGCATCCATGCCGGGGCCGGCGGGACGGAATCCTGCGACTGGGTTGCCATGCTCCTGAGGATGTACCTCCGCTGGATGGAAAAAAACGGTTATACCCAGGATACGGTAGACATCCAGCCCGGTGAGGAGGCCGGGATAAAAAGGGTGGTCTTACACGTAAAAGGAGAACGGGCCTATGGCTACCTCTGCGGAGAGGCAGGGGTGCACAGGCTGGTAAGGATTTCACCGTTTGACGCCAACCAGAGGAGACACACCTCTTTTGCCGCCGTAGACGTCCTCCCTGAGATTGAGGAGGAAGGCGAAGTAGAAATCCGGGAGGAAGACCTGAAGACAGAGACCTTCCGGGCCGGCGGGGCAGGAGGACAACACGTCAACAAGACGTCCTCTGCCGTCAGAATAATCCATATCCCCACAGGAATCGTTATACAGTGCCAGAACGAGCGCTCCCAGCATCAGAACCGCAGGACGGCCATGAACATGCTCAAGGCAAGGTTATACCAGCTAAAGGAGGCCGAAAGGATGAAGCAACTCTCCCAGCTCTACGATGAAAAGGGGGAGATTGCCTGGGGCTATCAAATCCGCTCCTACGTACTCCATCCCTATAACCTGGTAAAAGACCTTCGCACGGGGAGAGAGACCAGCAATGCCCGGGCGGTGCTGGATGGCGACATAGACGCCTTCCTGGACGCCTATCTCAGATACAGACTGGCCAATCGTGAGGCCTCCGCCTCAGGTGGAGACACGCTACAGACCAAGGCCACTTAAACATAGTTCAGAGAGTGTAGCGTGCGAGTCATGCCTGAGGCAGATCCGCCTCAGGCGGACTTGTCTCGCACGCCGTTTAAACGAAGGACCAAAATCCGTGCGACACGAGGTCGCACGCTACATAAAACGGGTGTGATGAGGGAAAGGAAATAAAAATGGACCCCCTGAAACAAGTTGACCCTGAAGTATGGCAGGCTATTAAAGGAGAAATGGAGAGACAGAAGACCCACCTGGAACTCATTGCCTCAGAAAACTACTGCACTCCGGCAGTGCTCCAGGCCCAGGGCTCCGTCCTTACAAATAAATACGCCGAGGGCTATCCGGGCAAGCGTTACTACGGCGGGTGTGAACACGTTGACGTGGTGGAGAAACTTGCCATTGACAGGGCTAAGGAACTCTTCGGGGCCGAACACGCCAACGTCCAGCCCCATGCCGGCTCCCAGGCCAATATGGCCGTCTATTTCACCGCCATAGCCCCGGAGTGCAAAGTCCTGGGTATGGACATCACCCACGGTGGACACCTGACCCACGGGTTCAAGAAGAACTTCTCAGGTCAACTCTATGAGGCGAAGACTTACGGGGTGGATAAAGAGACCAAACTCCTGGACTACACGGCCATCCGTAAACAGGCCCAGGAGTTCCAGCCCGACCTCCTCATTGCAGGGGCCAGTGCCTACTCCAGGGCCATAGATTTCAGCAAGTTCAGGGAGATTGCCGACGAGGTAGGGGCCATCCTTATGGTAGACATGGCCCACATAGCAGGGCTCATTGCCGGTAAGGTCCATCCTGACCCAGTCCCCTACGCCGACTTTGTTACCTCCACCACCCACAAGACCCTCGGGGGACCAAGGGGAGGACTCATCCTGTGCAAGGCCAAATATGCCAAAAAGATAGACCAGGTGGTATTCCCAGGGATGCAGGGAGGCCCGCTGATGCACGTCATTGCCGCTAAGGCCGTAGCCTTTAAAGAGGCCATGACAGAGGCCTTTGCAGAGAGACAGAGGCAGACCGTAGCCAACTCCAGGGCCCTGGCCCAGGCACTCCAGGAGAGGGGTTACTCCATCCTCACCGGAGGTACCGATAATCACCTATTCCTGGTGGACCTTACCAATAAGGGCCTCTCAGGTAAGGAGGCCGCAAGCCGCCTGGGAGAGGCCGCCATAACCGTTAACAAAAACCTTATACCCTTTGACACCCGCAGCCCATTTGAAACCAGCGGTATAAGGCTAGGCGTAGCCGCCTGTACCACCAGAGGGATGAAGGAACCAGAGATGGCCCAGATTGCCCAGTTCATAGACCAGATACTTTTGTCCCCAAAGGACGAAGAGACAAAAAAGAGGGTGAAAAAGGAGGTCCACGAACTCTGCGAGACCTTCCCTATCTATGAACAAGAGGCCCTGGCAGCCCTTTGAACTAGGGGGTAGGGAGTAGGGGATAGGGGGTAGTAAAAAGATTGCTACTCCCCACTCCCTACCCCCTAACCCCTAACATGAAGCCTATTAAAAAGATAGCTGTCCTGGGTAACGGTGGTTGGGGTACCGCCCTGGCCATCCTCCTCTACAAAAAGGGACTGGACGTCCTCCTCTGGGGGAATTCTAAGGAATACATGGAATTCCTTGAGGAAAAGAGGGAAAACGTAAAATACCTCCCTGGAGTGAGCCTCCCCAAAGGACTGTCCCTTACCTCCGACCTGGCAGTTGCCTCTAAGGAGAGGGAACTCTTTGTAGTGGCTATCCCTACCCCTTATCTGCGTTCCGTCATGGAGAGGTTCAGACCCCACTACCCATCAAAGGTCCCCCTCTTGAGCGTAGTCAAAGGGATAGAGAACGAGACCCTCCTCATGGCCAGCCAGGTAGTATCAGACGTACTGGGGGACTCCGCCTCAGGCGGACTGGCCCTCCTCCTGGGACCAAGCCATGCCGAAGAAGTGGCCAGGGACCTGCCCACCACGGTAGTGGCCTCCTCCAGGAGACAGGCCCTGGCTAAAGAGGTCCAGCATATCTTCACCACTGAACGTTTCAGGGTCTACACTAACCCGGATACGGTGGGTGTGGAGGTAGGGGCGGCAGTAAAGAACGTCATTGCCATCGCCGCCGGGATATGTGACGGCATGGGGTTCGGGGACAATACCAAGGCCGCACTCATTGCCAGGGGACTGGTTGAGATTACCCGGCTTGGGGTAAAGATGGGCGCCAGGCGGGCCACCTTCTCTGGCCTCACGGGACTGGGAGACCTTATAACCACCTGCACAAGTAAGTACGGCAGAAACCGCTCCGTTGGGGAACAACTGGGAAAGGGCCGAAGGCTAAAGAATATACTGGAGGGGATGGAACAGGTGGCCGAAGGCATTTATACCACCCGCTCCGTGAAATTACTGGCCGAGAGATATAAGGTAGAGATGCCCATCTCTGAGGAGATATACCAAATCCTTTATGAGGATAAAGACCCCCGCCAGGCCGTAAGCGATCTTATGATGCGTAACCCCAGGGCAGAGATGGAAGAACTAGAGTAGGGGCAACCCTTGCGGTTGCCCAACCAAAATAACAGGGCAGGTGCAAGACCTGCCCCTACATCTCCAGGGACACATCCAACGCCTTTGCGGAGTGGGTGAGGGCGCCCACAGAAATTCTGTCCACCCCAGTCCTGGCAATGGCCTCTACGTTCTCCAGGGTAACCCCTCCGGATACCTCTACCATCGG
>MHYW01000094.1:0-5075 GCA_001828545.1 Planctomycetes bacterium RIFCSPHIGHO2_12_FULL_52_36 | reverse complement strand
GTAACCCCTCCGGATACCTCTACCATCGGGGGATGGAGGGGCTTGACCTGGCGGATGCTTTTTACGGCCTTTGCTATCTCTTCCACAGTCATATTGTCCAGGAGTATGATGTCAGGGTTTGCGGCAATGGCCTCCTCCAGTTCTTCCGGGGTCCGCACCTCTACCTCTATTAACATCCACTGGGGGGCCTTCTCCCTGGCCAGTCGTACGCCCTTAGCCAGTGCCTTCCCAGCCTCCAGGGCCATAAGGTGATTATCCTTGATGAGTACCTGGTCATAAAGCCCCATCCGGTGGTTCAGCCCCCCGCCCACCCTTACGGCGTATTTTTCCAGACTCCTCCACCCCGGGACCGTCTTCCGGGTATCGTAGATTTTGGCATGATAATCCTTAATCCTCTCTACAAATAGAGAAGTAAGGGTAGCTATCCCTGAGAGCCTCTGGATAAAGTTGAGGGCCACGCGTTCTCCAGAGAGGATACTCCTGGCAGGGCCAGAGACCTCCGCCAGGACCCTACCTGGCAGTACCCTAGTGCCCTCTTCCACCCTGGGGTTAAAGGAGACCTTTTGGTTGATTCGTTGATATACCCTGTTGGCTACAGGGAGGCCCGCTACAACCCCGGTCTCCTTGGCCATTATCTCTCCCCTGGCCGCTTGCCATTCGGGGACAAGGCTGTCAGTGGTAACATCACCCCCGCCGATGTCCTCCCTTACGGCCATCTCTATGAGCTGGTCTATCTCTTTCAGGTCAATGGGTTCCAACATGCAATCGTCATCCTCACAAAAGAGGGGGACAGTGAACAGATTTCTACCTGTTACCTGTTCCCTGTTTCCCAGCCCCTGTAGTAAGGGCATGGAGTTTATCCCTGAGGGCGGCGGCCTTCTCAAAATCCAGCCTGGCGGCGGCCGCCCGCATCTCCTCCTTCAGGTCGTTAATGTACTCCATCGTAACGTACTCTTCCTCCGTCTCGGCCACTATCTCCCTGGCATACCTCTTGGCCGCTACCTCCTCCTCAATGCCCTTTCTAATCTCCTTTTTAATTGTCCGGGGGGTGACGCCGTGCTTCTTGTTATACTCCATCTGGAGCTTCCTCCTGCGTAGGGTCTCGTCCATGGCCCTCTGCATGGAGGAGGTTACCTGGTCTGCATAAAGTATAACCTCTGCATTGACGTTTCTGGCGGTACGGCCGATGGTCTGGATTAAAGAGGTCTCAGAGCGGAGGAAGCCCTCCTTATCGGCATCCATAATGGCTACGAGGGAGACCTCCGGGAGGTCCAGACCCTCTCTGAGGAGGTTGACGCCCACCACCACGTCAAACCTGCCAAGCCTCAAATCGCGCAGGATTTCCACCCTCTCAAAGGCGTTCAGTTCCGAGTGGATATACATCCCCTTAAGCCCCTCTTCCTGTATGTACTCGCTCAGGTCTTCTGCCAGGCGTTTGGTAAGGGTGGTGACCAGTACCCTCTCTCCCTTTTCGGCCCTCTGGCGGATTTGTTCCATGAGGTCTTTCACCTGGGTGCCGGCGGGCCTTACATGGATAATTGGGTCAAGTAGACCCGTGGGTCTTATAATTTGTTCCACTACCTCTCCCTCACACCTTTCTAGCTCATAAGGGCCCGGGGTAGCTGAGACGTATAGCAACTGATGGGTCTTACCCTCCCACTCCTCAAACTTTAAGGGGCGGTTATCCAGGGCGGAGGGGAGGCGGAACCCATACTCAACCAGGGTCTTCTTCCTGGCCTGGTCCCCATTGTACATGCCACCTATCTGGGGGACGGTAACGTGGGACTCGTCCACGATGCAGAAGAAGTCTTCGGGGAGGTAATCTATAAGGGTATAAGGCGGTTCGCCGGGGGCCCTACCGCTGATGTGGCGGGAGTAATTTTCAATGCCATGGCAGTAGCCGGTCTCCACAAGCATCTCCATATCGTAACGTGTCCTGGCCTCAAGGCGTTGGGCCTCCAGGTGTTTCCCCCTGGAACGAAGGACCTCTAACCATGCCACTAGCTCTTTTTCAATGGAGGCCACTACCCCATCTATCTTGCCCTCGGGCATAACAAAGTGTTTGGCAGGGTAGATGTCCAGTACCTGTTCCCGGCTGAGCACCTCCCCTGTGGTAGGGTCTATCACCGATAGTCTGTCCACCTCATCCCCAAAGAACTCTATCCTGTAGCCCCATTCTTCGTAGGCTGGATACACCTCCACCACGTCGCCCCTCACCCTGAAGGCACCCCGCTCAAGGCCCAGGTCGTTCCTTTCGTACTGGATATTTACCAATTTTCTGAGGAATTTGTTCCTCTCTATCTCTCCACCCTTGCGGAGTGGGATGTACATCTCTTGATATTCCTCGGGGGAGCCTAAGCCGTAGATGCATGAGACGCTGGAGACTATTATGACGTCCCTTCGGCTCATCAGGGCACTGGTAGCGGCCAGGCGGAGGCGGTCAAGCTCCGGGTTTACGGTGGCCTCCTTTTCTATGTAGATGTCTCTCTGGGGTATGTATGCCTCTGGCTGATAATAGTCGTAGTAGCTCACAAAGTATCGGACCGCATTGTGCGGGAAGAACTCCTTGAACTCACTATAAAGCTGGGCGGCCAGGGTCTTATTATGGGACATGACCAGGGTGGGTTTCTCCAGGGCCTGGATGACGTTGGCCATTGTAAAGGTCTTCCCCGAACCCGTTACCCCAAGTAGGGTCTGACATCGCCTCTCTGAAAGGAACCCCTCTACAAGTTTCTTAATCGCCTTAGGCTGGTCGCCCCTGGGCCTAAAATTGGACACCAACTTGAATTCTGCCACGTCCCCGTTCCCTGTCTCCTGTCAAGCGTCTCGCAGGCTAAAGTTACGCCAGAGGCGGATCTGCCTATGGCATGACCTGCGGCTACGATGGCCTACTGGCTACTGTCTTACGCAGGCTAAAGCCTGCGGCTACCTGTCTACTGGCTACTAGCTACTCTCAAGTATCCCCTTATCTCTTCCAGTACTTCAGGACTTATGCCTTTTACCTTGAGGAGGTCTTCCGTGCTACTAAAAGGTCCGTATTTCTGACGGTATTCTGCGATGGCCCTGGCCTTCTTCTCTCCAATCTTAGGGAGTGCCATAAGCTCATACCACTCTGCAGAGTTGACGTCTAGCTGGAGTCTTGTTTCCTGAAGGTCCTGACGGAGTATTTTTATGTCTTCAGAACCTATGTGGGAGTCCAGGAAATACTTTAACAAAATCCCCGCAAAGAGGGCAGAAAAGAGTATGCAGAGGACCAAGAATTCTTTTCTGGAGATATCAAGAGCTTCTAAGACCCGGAATGACTTCATATCACATTCCGCCCCTGGGGAGTGGAAAGTAGGGAGTAGGTAGTAGCCGCAACCTTTAGGTTACGTTTAACGCAGGCTAAAGCCTGCGGCTACTGTCTACTTATTTTCAGATAAGGTGATGCCCACGGCCTCTTTCTCCCGGCCCTTTTTTTCCTTTTTTACCCCAAGGAGCGCCACCACCTCTTCCCCGTCCAGGAGTTCCCTCTCCTCCAGTTTGCGGGCGAGCAGTTCAAGCTTGTCCTTGTTATCGGAAAGGAGTTTGCAGGCCTTATCGTAGCCCTCCCTGACGATCCTGGATACTTCCTCATCAATCAGGATAGCGGTCTTTTCGCTATATTCTTTCTCTTGTACCAGGTCGTGGCCCAGGAAGATGTTCCCCGACTGTCTCCCGAAGGTCTGAGGCCCTAGCTTGGCGCTCATGCCGAACCTGCAGACGTAATCCCTGGCCAGTCTGGTGACCTTTTCCAGGTCGTTATGGGCCCCAGTGGATACCTCCCCGAAGACCATTGATTCAGCCGCCCTGCCCCCCAGTAGTACGCACAGGGTGTCCATTATCTCAGATTCAGTGGTCAGATACCTGTCTTCTGTAGGG
Organism: Planctomycetes bacterium RIFCSPHIGHO2_12_FULL_52_36; assembly: GCA_001828545.1. Lineage (GTDB taxonomy): Bacteria > Planctomycetota > Brocadiia > Brocadiales > Bathyanammoxibiaceae > 2-12-FULL-52-36. The sequence continues at coordinate 1,175 of MHYW01000094.1, read as the reverse complement.
AGTTGGAGGGTATAACCCAGTGCGGCGGCACCCCTGGGGATGATAGAGACCTTGTGTACAGGGTCCGCATGGGGCAAGAAGGCCGCAATAAGGGCATGCCCTGACTCGTGATAGGCCACGGTCCTCTTCTCATCCTCGCTCATGACACGGCTCTTCCTCTCGGGACCGGCAATAACCCTATCAATGGCATCCTCAAACTCTGGCATCTCTACCGCCTCTTTATCCCGCCTGGCCGCCAGGAGGGCAGCCTCATTCACCACGTTAGCCAGGTCAGCACCAGAAAAACCAGGGGTGCGCTTGGCAACAACCTTCATGTCAACGTCCGGGGCAAGTTTAACGTTCCTTTTATGGACGTTCAGGATGGCCTCCCTGCCCAGGAGGTCCGGCCTGTCCACGGTAATCTGGCGGTCAAAGCGCCCCGGCCTGAGGAGTGCCACATCCAGGACGTCCGGACGGTTCGTGGCCGCCATAATAATCACGCCCTTCTTGGAAGAGAAACCATCCATCTCAGCGAGGAGTTGGTTGAGGGTCTGTTCCCTCTCATCGTGGCCGCCACCCAGGCCAGTCCCCCTCTGTCTCCCCACACTATCTATCTCGTCTATAAAGACTATACAAGGGGCCCTCTCCTTAGCCTGCTCAAACATATCACGCACCCTGGCGGCCCCCATCCCTACGAACATCTCCACAAAGTCTGAACCACTGATGGAAAAGAAGGGCACATCTGCCTCTCCCGCCACCGCCTTGGCCAGCAGGGTCTTACCAGTCCCAGGGGGGCCTATAAGGAGGACCCCTTTGGGAATCTTCCCCCCTAGTTTCTGAAAGCGTTCCGGGTTGCTAAGGAAGTCTATGACCTCTTTTAGCTCCTCCTTTGCCTCGTCACAGCCAGCCACATCGGCAAAGGTAACCTTCTCGGAATCACTCTCGGCGTAGAGTTTTATCTTGGCCTTCCCGAAGGACATAAAGGGGGCGCCCACCCCACCCATACGTCTGAAGATGAAGAACCATCCGACGGCCATCATGGCCAGTGGGAAAAACCACCACATGAGAAAGGTCTTTAAAAAAGTATTCTCTGTCTCCCCCTTAAAGCTTATATGCCTCGCCTCAAGCTCTTCTACCAGCTTTGTATCCTGAACCGATACAGTGGCAAAGGCCACCTCCTCAAAACCCACCCCCTC
>MHYW01000093.1 GCA_001828545.1 Planctomycetes bacterium RIFCSPHIGHO2_12_FULL_52_36 | reverse complement strand
CCTGACCAAGCTGTGCGAAGGCCGGCCCGAACTGGCCCAGCGTTTTGAGTTGTACATCGCCTCAATGGAACTGGCCAATTCTTACACCGAACTCAATGCCCCCCTGGAACAGCGCGATAGGTTCATGGAACAGGCTGGTACGGAGATGACGGCCGGGAAGGTAGATGAGGACTTTCTACTGGCTATGAAGTACGGGATGCCCCCGGCAGGGGGACTTGGCATTGGAATAGACAGGCTCATAATGATACTGACTAATTGTACGTCTATCAGGGAGGTAATCCTGTTCCCCCTCCTCCGTCCAGGCACCAGGGTTACAGAGGTGGATACGACTGCTTAGCTTTTAATGGGCGAAACCTACGCCCTGAGCGTAGCGAAGGGGAACCTAATGGAAAAAGTCAACAATGTCCTTATTTCCGCAAAGGACGTCTTTAAAGAATACAAGGTGGGCCGCAGCACGTTAAGGGTCCTTAATGGCATTACCCTGGAGGTGGCAAAAGGAGAGAGGCTTATTGTAGTGGGTCCTTCCGGGGCAGGCAAGAGCACCCTGCTCCATATACTGGGCCTTCTGGATACGCCCACCTCGGGAAAGGTCTTCTACAAAGGAGAGGATTTAGGCCAGCTCAGCCCTGGCAGGCAGGCGGAGACCAGGAATAGACATTTTGGTTTCGTCTTTCAGTTCTATCATCTGTTGCCAGATTTTATTGCCCTGGAGAACGTAATGCTCCCGAGACTTATCAGCCCAGGCGCTGGATGGTCCACCATGAAGAAGGAAGGCAGGGAAAAGGCCATGGAACTCCTGAGGTGTGTGGGGTTAACAGACCGTGCCCACCACCGCCCAGACCAACTCTCTGGGGGTGAGAGACAGAGGGTGGCCTTTGCCCGGGCCCTGATGAATGACCCGGACGTCCTCTTCTGTGACGAACCCACAGGGAATCTGGACTCAGAGAACGCCAGGGGTATCTGGGAGCTTATCGTAAGGCTTAACGAGACTAACCAGCAGACCTTCGTCATCATTACCCATGACGAACATTTTGCCGGTATGGGCACCCGAACGGTTGGGATAACCGATGGCAGGATAGTAGAATAGGAACCAGGAACCGGGGAGAGGAAAGGATACAGAATTTAGTAGTCAGAATTCAGAATATTTTGTATATTTATGATTTTGAATCTGGAATACGGAAAAGGAGAGCAAATGGCTCTAAAAGTCTATATTGATGGCAAATTATTCCCTCAGGAGGAGGCAAAGGTCTCCGTCTTTGACCACGGGCTCCTTTACGGGGATGGGGTCTTTGAGGGTATCCGTTCTTACAGCGGCAGGGTCTTCAAACTTCAGGAACACATAGACCGCCTCTACGAATCCGCCAAGGCTATTGCCTTGCAAATCCCTATCAATCAGGAAGAGATGCAAGAGGCCCTTTATAATACCCTGAAGGCAAATAACCTAAAGGATTCTTACATAAGGTTAGTGGTTACCAGGGGTGTAGGCAAACTTGGGCTGGAACACACTAAGTGCAAGACTCCTTCCATAATAATTATTACTGATTTTATAGAACTATATCCAAGCAGGCTCTATGAGGTGGGGATTGATGCCGTTACCGTACGGACTATCCGCAACCACTTTGAGGCCCTAAACCCAAGGATAAAATGTCTCAATTACATGAACAACATCCTGGCCAAGATAGAGAGCCTGAATGCCGGGGCCATGGAGGCCATTATGTTAAATGCCGAGGGCTATGTGGCAGAGTGTACCGGGGAAAACATTTTTGTCGTCAAGCACGGAGAACTCCTCACCCCTCCAGTTAATGCTGGTATCTTGAAGGGGATTACCAGGGATACGGTCATTGAGCTGGCCAGGAAGGGCGGCATCAACGTCATGGAGGAACTCTTCACCCGATACGAACTCTATACTGCTGATGAATGCTTCCTAACCGGGACGGCCGCGGAGATAGTCCCTGTGGTAAAGATAGACGGGCGTCTGGTTGGCAACGGGAAGTGCGGCAGGATGACCCAATCTCTCCTGGCCAAATACAGGGAACTCACCCGGAGCCCGGAGACTGCCGGTGTTGCCACCCCGGCTACGGTAAATACCTAACCAGACTTAGTGGGTTGCCCAGGGCTACCCGGAGCCAGGGTCTTCCAGGCCATAAGTCCCACCCCCACGCATATAAACACATCGGCCAGGTTGAAGGTAGGCCAGTGCCTCATACCTACGTGGAGGTCTATAAAATCCCTTACATAGTTATATGCCAGCCTATCTATAAGATTCCCCACAGCCCCGGCTAACACACATCCCATGGCTAGATTGGTGGAAAGTCTCCTTTTGTCAGAGCGTTCGTAGACCCACAAGAGCAGGAACAGGGCCAGGATGGAAAACAGTATGAAGAGGTAATTGGCCCCCTGGATAACGCCAAAGACCCCCCCCTTGTTATGGCTTAAGACCAGGGAGAGAAAACAGGTGACGTCCCATCTCTGGGTAGTAGCAAGGTATTGGAAAACGGCCCACTTGAGGGATTGGTCCAGGAGTACGCCTGTTAGGACTATTGCGGAAAGACGGCCATAGGGTCCCATGCCCTAGCCAGCCTCTGATTCTTCCTTCCTCTGACATTCCAGACAGAGTCCGGCATGGGGTAAGGCGGCAAGTCGGGTCTTGGGGATCTTTTTCCCGCACACCTCACAGACGCCGAAGATGCCCTTCTCTATCCTTGCCAGGGCAGTGTCTATATTCCTCACGGCCTCCGTCTCATTCTCCATGAGGTGGATCATAATGTCTCTCTCGTAATTATCAGTACCGAGGTCTGCCATATGGAAGGGTACGTTAGAGAGATCCCCTGCCGCATCCTGACGGTTCTTCCCCAGTGCCTCCCCCTGAAGGGAGTTTACGTTACCCACCAGTTTCTCCCTCAGAGAGAGGAGGGTCTTTTTGAAGCTTGCTAGTTCTTTTGCGTCCATTCCTTCGTTACCCCTTCTCCACCTGAGGCGGATCAGGGCTATGACTCAGGACATGCCTATCCTTCAGGGGACTACTTCTATAAAACAAAGACAATCCACTAAAAGGGTATATCTTAAAGGAATTGACCGAAAAGTCAAGAGTAAAGGTTCGTGTAAGTTTTCAGTTTGTAGGGGCACGTTGTCCGCCTCAGGCAGATGCCCCTACTGGCTCACTGTTTCATTATGCGTACCAAAGATCGGGCAGGGGCAAGCCCTGCCCCTACAACTTAAACCCTTAAACGCTTGAACCCTTTTCTCCCTCCAAATAGATTTGCAATCCGGGACGGCACTCTGTTATCATCTTAACCAAACCGTTTTGAATCTAGTAGGGGCACGTTGTCCGCCTCAGGTGGATGCCCCTACACCTAAAGGAAAGGTCCGGGTTGCGGTGAAGATTGGCATACCATGCGAGGTCAAACAAGGGGAGACACGGGTGGCCCTCGCCCCGTCCATGGTGGGTGAACTATCAGGATTAGACGCCCAGGTATTGGTTGAGAAGGGGGCAGGGAGTAAGGCCTGTTTCTCAGACCAACAGTATCAGGATGCGGGTGCACAGGTTGTCCCCGATGCCACCAGCCTATATCAGCAAACTGACGTCATCATCAAGGTGCAACCACCCACGTTCAATGAGACTCTGAAATCCCACGAATTGGACCTAATGCTGGAAGGCATCACCCTGATTGGGTTCCTTTCCCCCACTACAAATCGGGAATTAGTGGAGAGGCTGTTGTCTAAAAGAATCACCGCCTTCTCCATGGAGTTGATGCCCCGCATCTCCCGCGCCCAGGGGATGGATGCACTGACTTCCATGGGCACCGTGGCCGGTTACAAGGCGGTACTGCTGGCAACCCAATATTCTGGCAAGTTTTTCCCATTGTTAATGACGGCCGCCGGGACGATCCCTCCGTCCACCGTGCTGATAATCGGCGCCGGAGTGGCCGGCCTGCAGGCCATCGCCACGGCCAGGCGGTTGGGGGCCAGGGTGGAGGCCTTTGATACACGCCCGGCAGTGAAGGAACAGGTGGAAAGCCTAGGTGCCCGCTTTGTGGAGATGGAACTCCCCAGGGAGACGGAGACCGCTGGCGGCTATGCCAAGGAGATATCACCAGAGTTCATCAAAAAAGAGAGGGAGGCCATCGGCTCAAGACTCCCCAAGGCCGATGTGGTAGTCTCCACAGCCCTGGTCTTCGGCAAAAAGGCACCACTGCTCATTACGGAGGAGATGGTGAAGACTATGCATGAGGGCTCGGTGATTATAGACCTTGCCGCCGAACAGGGAGGAAACTGCGAATTAACCCAATCCGGCGAGGCGGTACAAAAACACGGCGTCACAATCTGCGGCCCGATTAATCTGCCATCTTCCATGCCGGTACACGCCAGCCTGATGTATTCCAGAAACATCACTAACCTGGTGAAACACCTCTACCAGAAAAAGGACCGCCAGTTGGATTTTACGGATGAAATTACCAGGAGTTGTTGCGTCTGTAGTAATGGGGAGTTGTTCAGCGAGATTGTAAAGGGTGCGTTTTTGTGAAGCGAGACTCCTAGTGGAGGATAGCCCGGTATGACTGGACCATTACTCGTCTCTCTTTATATCTTTGTCCTGGCAATCTTTGTTGGGTTTGAAGTGATTACCAAGGTACCGCCTCTCCTGCACACACCGCTCATGTCCGGTGCCAACGCCATCTCAGGCATCACCGTCGTCGGCGCCCTTATCAGTGCCGGTGCGGGACACAGTGGCATCAGCACCCTGCTGGGGTTAATTGCAGTAATCCTAGCCACCATCAACGTGGTGGGAGGTTTCCTGGTAACTGACCGGATGTTGGAGATGTTCAAGAAAGCGGGTAGGGGCAACCGGCCGGTTGCCCCTACTACCTAAATGGGGACAATAACAAACCTTGCATATCTCGTCTCGGCCATCCTCTTTATCTTGGGCCTGAAGGGTCTCTCTTCACCCAGGACTGCCAGACGGGGGAACCTATTGGCCACGCTGGGTATGCTCATCGCCGTCGTCGTAACGCTATTTGACAGGCAGATACTTGATTTCACCTACATCATCG
>MHYW01000092.1 GCA_001828545.1 Planctomycetes bacterium RIFCSPHIGHO2_12_FULL_52_36 | reverse complement strand
GTTTATCCAGTGAGCCGAAGTGCAGGGCGAGTACCTCGGCGGCATGGGTTCCGACGTGGTGGATACCCAGGGCTGACAGGAGGCGTGAGAGGTCCCTCTTCTTACTGGCCTCTATGCCATTTATAAGGTTCCGGGAGGATTTTTCTGCCATCCTCTCCAACCCCGCCAGGTCTTCAAACTTAAGATAGTAGACGTCTGCGTAATCTTTAATGAGGCCCTTGTCTACCAGTTGTTCAATTATTGCAGTGCCCATACCATCAATGTCCATAGCACCTCTGCTGGCAAAATATCTTACGCGTCTCTTCACCTGGGCAGGGCAGAGGGGATTATAACAGCGTAGAGAGACCTCCTCCGCCTCTCTGCCCACCTCTCCCCCGCATTCCGGACATGCCCTGGGCAGGGGGAAGACCTTCTCCTTACCCGTACGTCTTTCCTCCACTACCTTTACCACCTGGGGGATTATCTCGCCCGCCTTCTGTACGGCCACGTAGTCGTGGAGCCTTATGTCTTTCCTGCCCATCTCCTCAAAGTTGTGGAGGGTGGCACGGCTGACGGTGGTACCCGCCAGGTGGACAGGTTCCAGATGGGCCACGGGGGTAATTACCCCGGACTTTCCTACCTGGAGGACAATGTCTTTTATCCGGGAGATGGCCTGCTCAGGGGGATATTTGTATGCCACCACCCACCTTGGGGCCTTGCTGGTGCTCCCGAGGAGCTTCCACTGGTCAAAGGAGTTTACCTTTACTACGATGCCGTCCACCATGCATTCTAGCCCATGCTTCTTGACGTCCCACTCGGCAACGTATTCCCTTACTTCCTTAAGCCCTTTGCAGAAGCGGAAGTGCGGACTTACTGGCAGGCCGAGCCCTTTGAAGGTCTCAAGGCATTCCTGCTGGCCGTGCAGGGGGAGACCCTCATGGTAACCGATGGAGTGGGCCTGGAAGCGGAGGCGGCGTCTGGCAGTGAGCCTTGGGTCAAGGAGCTTAAGGCTCCCCGCCGCCGCATTCCTGGGGTTGGCGAACTGTGGTTCCCCTTTTTCTTCCCTCTCCAGGTTCATGGCCTGAAAGTCCTTGTTCTGCAGGTATACCTCACCTCGTACCTCCAGCGTTGCGAACTCTCCTCCTGGGGGTTCCAGCCTCAGCGGTATCTCCTTTATGGTTTTGAGGTTGGCGGTAATGTCGTCGCCACGGTAGCCGTCACCCCTGGTGGCCCCCATGCGGAAGAGCCCCTCCTCATAGCTGAGTGTTACGGCTACACCGTCTATCTTTAGTTCTGCTACAAAGTTTATTTCTCTATCCCCCAACATACGCCTGAGTCTATTGTAGAATTCTTCCAGTTCTTTCTCTGAGTAGACGTTATCAATACTGAGCATTGGTATCCTGTGCTCAATGGTGGAGAACTCGGTGAGGGGTTCGCCTCCCACCCTCTGGGTGGGACTGTCGGGGGTGATGAATTCCGGGTGGGCCTTTTCCAGCCCCTGTAATTCCTGGATGAGCTTATCATACTCGTAATCCGTTATCTCCGGCTGGGCCTCAATATAATACTTCCTGTCGTGATAGCGTATGGTCTGGCGCAACTCCTCAATCTTGGACAATATGTCCTTTTCTCTAGTCATGTCGTCCCTGAGGCAGACCTGTCTTTGGCGAAGATGCGTAAGACCGGGAAGGGGTTAGAAACTCTTTGGAACGAAACCCAGTATATCATTTATCCTGGGGCTGTCAATAAAGGCTTGACAACAGGGGAGATTTTGATATAAAAGACGATTAGGTATTCTCCAGTTCAGGGTTTATTGTTTTTACAAGACAAGGAAGGCAAACAACTTATGTAAAGGGGAAGGCAATGACTAAAGAAGGGAGGACCTTTTTTGAGGTCTTCAGCCAGCGTTCTCCTGGGAAAGAGGCAAAGGGTTCAGGTAGTGGTAGCCCTGGAGAAGACCTGTTGGTAATCTCTGAAGTTGGTAGTAGTGGTAGCGGTAGGCCCAGTAGGAATTGGAGGGGGCCTTATAGGGTAGGGTTAGAGACCATAGTACTAGGGGCAGTGGGTGGTGTACTGCTGGCAGTGGGGTGTTTTTTCCTGGGATTTAAGTTGGGGGACAACAGGGATTTAACCAAAGGCCCATCGGAATCAACATCTGTAAAAGTTGCATCTGTTGAGAAGGCAAGTCCCAAGCGGTCTACCCCTGTGGCAAAGGCATCTCAGGAGAAGCCCAGCAATGTTGCTGTGGCAAAGGCAGCCCCTACTCCCAAGGCGGCTGCTTCTGACAAAGATACGTGGAGTCTCAGGGTTGTTTCTTACAAGGAAGGGGCCAAGAGCATAGAGAAGGCTGCCGGTATTGCTACCCTGCTTAAAGAACGTACTGGACACGATGCCTTTGTGGCAAGACAGGGTTCTCAGATAGTGGTGTGCCTGGGAGAGTTTGACTCAAGAAACAACACCCAGTTGGAAGAACTTCAGAAGCAGCTTAAAGGGTTTAAATACGAGGGTAAGATGCAGTTTGCAGGGAGCTACCCTGTAAAGGTGAAGTAGCGGGGGGCTAAGCCCCGTTTTGCCTTACGGTACAGGGAATTGCCTGACGTATACGCTTTGGTAACTTGTAAAACAGTAAGGAGTGAGGGTCATGTAGGGGCAGGTCTTGCACCTGCCCTTATAAAACGGTAAGGAGTGCTGATCATTGAGCATAGATAAGAGCTTGGTCGTTAAAGGGAAGCTGGCTGGAAAGAGGAGTGTCCTTAGCAAGGCGGAGAGGGTTAAGGTACTTCAGGAAGAAGGAAGGTGGAAGGAAGGAGAGTCCCTTTTTGGACTGCCCAAGGTAAGGGTAGTAAAAGTAAGCAAGAAATAAATTTTAGGAGGAACTGTCCTCAAGGGCTTAAATGGTCTTACGGAGTTAGATGCTATGTGCCACCTCTACTCAGCAGTAACCACTCTGGTGTGTACCCTGTTTCTCCTGGGCTTACCCTCTAGTCAGGGAGAGCCTACCTCGGAAACTCCTCAGGGCCAGCGACATAGTCACCTGGGCTTACCCTCTAGTCAGGGAGAGCCTACCTCACATCTTCATGACCTCCAGGCGAGGGCAGGTGAGACGTCAAAAGCGACTGTGGGAGAGCCTACCGCCCATATTCACGACCTCCAGTACCACCTGGATGAGGCAGGAAAACTCTTAACTCAGGCCAAAGACAACTATGCCAACCTTCAGGATTATACCGCAGAGATTCACAAACAGGTGCACGTACACGGGGAGCTAGAGAAAGACGAGCGTACTCTTATAAAGTTTCAAAAGCCCTTTAAGGTCTATCTCAAATGGCTCAAAGGAGAAAATGACGGTGCAGAGCTCTTGTACGTAGAGGGACAAAATAATGGCAAGATGATAGTCCACAAGAAGCTTATTTTCGGTATAAAAAAGACCCTGGAATTGGCCCCGGAAGGCTTCTGGGTAAGGAAGTTTAGCAAACGTTCTATTAAGGATGCGGGTTTTGTTGGGATTATCTCCATGTCCTGCAAAGAGTTTGAAGAGGCCCGAAAGAATAATGACATCATGGCGGTTAGCTGTAGCACGGAGGAGGTCAATGGGCGTCCCGCCCATAAGGTAGCTTTTGCCGTATCCCCACAGGGGAGACATAATGGCTATCAATGTCGTTCAGCAGAGGAGTACTTTGATGCGGAGCACTTCATGCCCGTTAAGGTCACCTTCTGGCTCTGGGAGAACGACGAGGTAGAGTCCTTCACATTCAAAAATATAAAGCTGAACGTGGGGCTTAGCGATAATGACTTTGACAGGAAGAACGAAGAGTATAACTTCTAACAGTTGTAGGGGCGACCCGACGGGTCGTCCTTACGGGCTTTCTGCCGAATCGTGCAGTACCCTCCTATCCCCCTCCCTCCTGGTAAAGTGTATCCTGTCAAGGTATTCAAGAAGCGGTACGGCGTATTTCCTGGAGGTATTGACGAGGTCCCTGAGGTCTGCTACCGTTATGGAGCCCTTTTCCTTTACGAAGCCTGCTACCAACCCCTTTAACTCCTCCAGTACCTTTGCATGGATGTAAAGACTTTTCTCTTTCTCTATCTCTATCAAGGTCTTTTGTTCCAGGAGTAATGAAAGGAGGTCCTGGTACGTCTTCCGTTGCAAAGGTCCTTGAGGGCGGGATCCACCTGAGGCGGACCCCTGACTTAATCCGCCTGAGGCGGACTCCGGGGCTGGCGGGTTAAACTTTCCTTGCAAGAAGGCCCTCTCCATTTCCTCCGCAATCTTCTTGTCCTCCTGAGAGAGCTTGACCTGAAAACCTGAAGTAGAAACCTTATGGTCTGAGATGGTGATGAGACCCTCACGGCTCAGTTCAGCAAGGACTAAGGAGAAGAGGGGGGGAGGTATCTCCCTGGAGAGGTGTACCTTCAGGGTGGACTCCTCCACCCCCACCCTCAGGGGGTTAGTCCTGTGGAAATCTTCCAGACTCTTCAGCATCTTAATTTTTAAAGACTCCAACCTCTGCCTGTCCACTAACAGCACCTTGGAATCCTCTCTGGTTGTAGTTAAAACTCCTTTAGCTATTAATTCCTCTACTATCTCTCTTACCCTGGAGGGGTGAATATTGAGGGATTTTACCAATTCCTCCTCAGAGAGGAGGTAATTTCTACTGCCGCGGAGGGCCTGTCCGATTACCTCCCTGTCGTCTCCCTCCAGGAGGATTTGTAACTCCTTGAGGGTATCTTCCTGGAAACGTCTAAGCCTGGAGGCACAGCCCCTCAAGACCCTTCCCCCACCTATGGTGCGGCATGGGGAGTATGAGCGTATTACGTAGTGTTCCCCCCTCTCGGCCACCACGGGCCCTTCCAGGCGGAATTGGACGAGACCCTTCTCTCCAGGCATTAAGACCTCTTTATCCAGGAGCACCACCCTGCCCATAACCTCCGTGGTGGCGATATGAAACCGGACCCGTTCTCCATTCCTGAGGGGTCGGTGAGAGGCGGCATCCGCCTGAGGCGGACTCCCGGTACTAGAGAGATGATGGAGATGGCAGTCCAGGAGTTCGGTAGGGCTTAGATAACCCGGTACCGACAGCTCAAAACCTCGTCTGACCTCGGAGGTCTTTATTCCTCCGAGATTGAGGGCCGCCCGCTGTCCCTTTACGGCGGACCCTATTTTCTCCCCATGGACCTCTATGCCCCTTACCCTGACTACCTCCTTTACGGGGAGTAACTCCACCTCTTCTCCCACCTTTACCTGACCGCTAAGCACCGTCCCGGTAACCACGCAACCAAAGCCCTGGACGGTAAAGGCCCTGTCTATAGGGAGCCTGAAGAGGCCCTGGATGGCCTCCTCTTCCGTACCTTCCAGTAGCCCTCTTATTACCTCCTTTAGTTCTGCAATCCCTTCCCCCTTTAGAGAATCTACTTCTATCAGCGGCGCCCCCCAAAGAAACGTGCCCTTTGTCAGGTCCTTAATATCTTCTTTAACCAGTGCAAGCCATTCCCTGTCTACGAGGTCTTTCTTTGTGATAACCACTGCACCGTGTCTAAGCCCCAGGAGTCCCAGTATTTCCAGGTGTTCCACGGTCTGGGGCATAACGCCGTCATCGGCGGCCACCACCAGGAGGGCTATGTCAATACCAGTGGCCCCGGCCAGCATATTCTTCACGAAGCGTTCGTGCCCTGGGACGTCTACAATGCCCACCCGCCATTTTATGCCGGCAGTGCTGGCGCCTTCCAGGTCCATGTAGGCGAACCCCAGGTCTATGGTTATCCCCCGGGCCTTCTCTTCAGGCAGGCGGTCAGTGTCTATCCCCGTCAGGGCCTTCACCAGGGCGGTCTTGCCGTGGTCTATATGCCCTGCGGTACCAATTACAGCCCTCTTCACTTGAGTCCTTAGACCTTCTTACTCTTAAACCCTTGAACTTTTAGGTTCTTGATAGCATCTAATCAGGGCGGAGAGTATCTCCCCTGATTCCTCTTTATTCCTTACGGTGCGGAAATCAAGGAGTACCCTATCCCTCTCTATCCTTCCCAGGATAGAGGGGACGTTCGTTCGCAGCATATCAGACAGTTCCTGGGCGCTGTGAGGTCTGGGGTTTATGGACAGGAGTCTGGTGGGTATCTCCTCGCCGGGGAGAGAACCTCCGCCTATGGTAGAGAAGCCCTCTTCTATGGAGACCTCTACTCCAGGGGTCGTCCCAGAGAGTTCCTGGACAAATTCCCTACACTGCCTCCCTATCTCCTCTATAGGACGGGCAATCATCTCCAGGATGGGTAGGGTCTCTGTGAGGGTTTCCTTATTGGCGTACAATCCCAGGGTCGCCTCCAGGGCCGCAAGAGATAGCTTGCCTATCCTCAGGGCCCTGGTCAGGGGGTTCTTTTTCATAAGATTAATAAGGTCCCTCTTCCCAACTATCACCCCCCCCTGGGGGCCTCCCAGGAGTTTATCCGTGCTGAAGGTGGTAATATCCACCCCCGCCTCCACACTCTCCTGGACGGTGGGTTCGTGGGAAAGGCCATAGGAGGCAAAGTCAATCAAGGCCCCACTGCCCAGGTCATACATTACGGGTAGGCCGTGCTCCCTCCCCAGGGCTACCAACTCTGCTATACCCACTTCGGCCGTAAAGCCCACCATCCTGAAATTGCTGGGATGCACCATGAGGAGGAGGGCCGTGTTGGGGGTTATTGCCTTCTTATAATCGGCAAGGTAGGTCTTATTGGTAGTGCCCACCTCCCTGAGGACAGCCCCACCCTTCTCCATTACCTCTGGCATACGGAAGGAACCGCCTATCTCTACCAGTTGACTGCGGGAGACGACGACCTCTTTACCCCTGGCAAGCGTGTCCAGGACAAGGAGGACTGCGGCGGCGTTATTGTTTACTACCATCCCTCCCTCTGCCCCCGTCAGGGTACAAATCAGCGTCTCCAGGTACTCCCCCCTGGGCGCCCTCTTCCCTGTGGACAGGTCGGTCTCCAGGGAGCAGTAACCTTTCGCCCGTTCCTGGACGTCTTCCAGGGCCTTTAGGGGTAGGGGTGAACGCCCCAGACAGGTATGAATGATAACCCCCGTGGCATTTATCACCCTCTGTAGGGAGAGTCTGGTCTTATTCATGAGTCTAGCCTTTACCATAGAGACAACGGCATCAGGTAGGGGCAATTCATGAATTGCCCCTGCTCTCAGTTGCCCTCTCAGGCCTTCAAGGACCTCCCGAACTGTAGAGACGATTAGGCCCCTGGGATAGTTAAGGCTTAGATTGGCTAGCCCCTGGCTCTCCAGTAATTCATGAACAGAGGGTATATTTCTCAGGCCTTCTTTTTCCATCAGGAATGATGATAGATGATAAGGGCCAAACCAGTGAGAATTAATAACGAACCGATTATCTGTCTCTCGTAATCTTCAAGCCATTCCAGATTAAGCACCTTTATCCCTTTATAGGCCAGGGCAGTCAGGAAGACCATCCCCAGGATATTGGCCAGGGTGAGGGCCAGGGCCATGAGGAGCAGTACCGGCCATGTAAAGGTACTGGCGACCAGGAATATGGGGAGGAGTTCCACGCACGGTGATAAAATGGCCATAGTAAAAAGAGAAAGTGCCGCGGCCTTATCCGAAAGGACAGGATTAGTAGAGGTATTACCGTGCTTGTGGTCTTTGGCAAAGATAATAAAACCCAGACCTAACAGTAGTAGCAAACCGCTAGTTAATACCTCACCACCTTCCACGTACCTAGTAACCTGGAGTCCCAGGAAGGCCACCCCAAAACCCAGGGCTACGCTCACCAGGGATTTGCCCAGCCCGCTCACGGCAGTTATGGTCAAGGTCTTTGCCATAGACCACCTCTGCCCCTTCCCCACCAGGGCAAAAGGCATCCAGTGATGCGGCTCAACGGTATGAACCAGGGTGATGATGAATAAGGTTAAGACTATGCTAAGGGGTTGATAATGCATAACAGATTTTGGCTATCAGGAATCGGCTATCAGTAATCGGTAGTAGGGGCATCCGCCTCAGGCGGACAATGTGCCCCTACCTTTAGTCAAATTCTAACAGGTTTCTACCAGGCTTTCAAATGATAAGCTGTAAGGGCAATTCATGTTGAAAATCCTGAAAGTCCGCCTCGGGAGGACGCCTCAGGCGGGAATTGCCCCTCCTCAGGGACTAACCGCCCTTGACTATCCCGAAAAATATGTCTTATACTACATATTGAGAGCTCTGAAAAAATCCGAGACAAGCTGTCATTGCGAGGGCCTTAGCCCGAAGCAATCTCATAAGTAATTGTCTTAAGAAGAAATGGGATTGCTTCGCTTCGCTCGCAATGACAGGCCGTGGCGTTATTGTGCGTTTTTTAGCACTTTTTCAGAGGTTTCATATTGTAATTATTTTGGAAGGGGAGATATATTTGTTAAAAGACATCACAAGTTATATCCGTGACCTGAAACTGAACTCCCAGAGGGTCCGTTGGACCGTACAACTGTTCTTCTTCCTCTTTATCTTATTTCTTGGTTATAAGTTTTATCTCTTTGTGGAGTACTGTAAGTCAGGCGGTACGCTCCCCTATACGGCCAGACCCCCTGGTGTAGAGGCCTTCCTGCCAATAGGGGCGCTCGTAGGGCTTAAGTACTTTCTAGTCTCCGGGAAGATTGACCCCGTCCATCCCGCAGGGTTCGTCATCCTCTCCACAGCGCTTTTGACATCCTTTTTTATAGGCAGGGGTTTTTGCAGCTGGATGTGCCCCGTGGGTACCCTCTCGGAGTGGCTATGGAAGGGTGGCAAACGGGCCCTGGGGAAGAACTACTCCCTGCCAAAGGCGGCCGACTGGGCATTGAGGAGCCTGAAGTATTTAATGCTCTTCTTCTTCCTCTACCAGATACTGATAAAGCTGGACGGGAGTTTTCTGGAGCGATTTTATAGAGAAGTGCCTTACATAAGGGTGGCAGACATAAAGATGCTCCAGTTTTTCACCAATATGGCCCCAAACACCCTCATCGTACTGTCTGTATTGGTTGGTTTGTCCTTCGTCACCAAGAATTTCTGGTGCAGGTATCTGTGTCCCTATGGCGCATTCCTGGGGTTCCTGCATTTTAATAACCCCTTCGGGTTCAGGGTGACACGGAATGAGTTGAAGTGTATTGACTGCGGGGCCTGCAGGAGGGCGTGTCCTGTACTCCTGCCCGT
>MHYW01000091.1 GCA_001828545.1 Planctomycetes bacterium RIFCSPHIGHO2_12_FULL_52_36 | reverse complement strand
GCTGTAACCATTGAAGATAGCGTACTTTGATTGCTTCTCCGGTGCTAGCGGAGATATGATAGTAGGCTCGCTGGTGGGTGCGGGCCTTGACCATCATTCCCTCGTAGAGGAGTTTAAGAAGATACCACTCCCGCCTCACGAACTCTCCTTTAAAACGGTACATAGGGGGGGACTTGCCGGCACCAAGTTTGACCCTCTCTCCCTGCCCCAGACAAACGGTAACAACAGGGCCTACACCTTTAAAGACCTCCTGGACATGTTGCATTCTTCTACCTTAGGGTGCGACACGAAGGAGAGGTGTTTGAGGGTGCTGACAAGACTTGGGGAGGCGGAGGCAAGGGTTCACCACACCTCTCTGGACGGGGTAGAGTTCCACGAACTGGGGGCCCTGGATACCATACTGGACATAGCAGGCTCAGTGATAGCCCTGGAGGCCCTTGGGATAGAGAAGGCCTATTCATCGCCTCTACCCACTGGTTCAGGTTTTGTAGAGGGTGAGCACGGCAAGCTCCCACTGCCTGCCCCTGCTACCCTTGAATTATTGAAGGGCAGGAAGATAATCGCCACCCGCATTGCCCAGGAGTTAACCACCCCCACGGGGGCCGCCATCTTGACCACCCTGACAGAGGAGGCCGAGGTCTGCCCGGATATGCGTCTTGAGAAGGTGGGCTATGGTGCCGGCTCCAGAGAGAATCCAGGCCACCCTAACCTTCTCAGGGTCTTTATTGGAGAGCTTGCCGAGAAGGCCGAGGAAGAAGAGGTCTGGATGATAGAGACCAACCTGGACGACATGAGCGGACAGATGTGCGGTTACGTAACGGAAAAGCTCTTTAAGGCAGGCGCCCTGGAGGTCTATACCACGCCCATACAGATGAAGAAGAACAGGCCGGGCATCCTTTTAAGCACCCTGGTAACAGAGGCCGTCAGGCCCAGCGTAGAGATGGTATTCTTCCAGGAGACTACCACCTTTGGGATAAGGGCCTACAAGGTGGCCAGAAAGAAACTCCAGCGTATGCCCGCCGAGGTAAGTACGCCCTACGGTAAGGTAAAGGTAAAGGTGGGTTGGTTAGATGGTCAGGTAAGGCGTGTTGCCCCCGAATATGAGGACTGTCGTAGGATAGCCGAAGAGAAGGGTATCCCCCTCAGGCTTGTCTATCAGGCGGCGATGGAGGCAGGGAGTAGGGGCGACCCGGTGGGTCGCCCAAACAGGGGGTAGGGAGTAGGGGAAAAAATTTATTGTAAATTGTAAATTGTAAATTTAAAATTTTAATCCGCCTCAGGCGGACCAATTTTCAATAAATAGGGAGTAGGGAGTCATAGGGACAGGCTTTACGCCTGCCCTCTCTGGAGGGAGTAGGGAGATGCGGACAGACCTGAAGGTCTGTCCCTACATCTTGCAGTCTACGGTATAGGAGGAACCATGAAGGAACTGACGTTAACAGGGGAGTTAACCAAGGGTTTCTTTGCCCAGAATCCCCTCTTTGTTGCAGTTTTAGGGAACTGCCCGGCCCTGGCAGTAACCACGGCGGTTAATAATGGACTCGCCATGGGTGCGGCGGTCATCTTTGTAATGGTCTGTTCCAACGTAATCATCTCCCTCATCAGAAACGTGGTGCCAAGAGAGGTCCGCATCCCCTGCTATATTGTGATCGTTGCGGCCTTTGTAACGATAGTAGAGCTGATGATGAAGGCATACATGCCTCCAGAGATAAATGAGTCCCTGGGTATCTTTATCCCCCTTATTGTAGTGAACTGTGTCATCATGTACCGTGCGGAGGTCTTTGCCAGCCAGCGTGATATGTTGCGTTCGGCCATAGACGGGCTGGGCATGGGTATAGGCTTCACCATTGCCCTGGTGATATTATCCTCTATCAGGGAGGTCATTGGGGCAGGTACTATCTTTGGGATAAAGGTGGCGGAGAACTATCAGCCCGCCTCGGTGATGATTATGGCCCCTGGGGCCTTCCTGGTCCTTGGATTGCTCCTGGCCTATTTCAACTGGCGGAAGCTCCAGAGGGGGGAGGCGGCATAAATGACTGGCGAAATGAACACCCTTCTTACTATAATAATAAGTGTAGTCTTTGTTAACAACTTTGTACTGGCCAGGTTTTTGGGCCTGTGTCCGTTCCTGGGGGTTTCTCAGAAGACGGAATCTGCCCTGGGCATGGGCGTGGCCGTGACCTTTGTCATGACCCTGGCCTCTGCGGCAACGTGGTTTCTGTATAACTACGTCCTCCTGCCTGGGGAGTCCAACCTGTTTGGACTGATGTTGCCTGGTATTAAGGAGACGGGGATGGTGGACGTCTTAAAGACCATTAGCTATATACTGGTCATTGCCGCCCTGGTGCAGTTCGTAGAGACGGTGATGAAGAAGACAAGCCCTGCCCTTTACGAGGGTCTCGGCATATATCTACCCCTGATAACCACCAACTGTGCAGTGCTTGGGGTAGCCTTGCTGGGTACTACTAATGCCACACAGCACCTGAACCTCCTTGAGGCCTCGGTGCAGGGGTTTGGGGCAGGGATTGGGTTCTCCATAGCCATGTTGCTCATGTCAGGTATCCGTGAGAGGCTGGCCGTGGTCAACGTGCCCAGGTCTTTTCAGGGGATACCCATTGCCTTTGTCTGCACGGCCCTCATGGCCCTGGCCTTTATGGGGTTTTCTGGTATGGTAAGCTGGTAAATAGAATGAGTGTAGGGGCGTATTGCAATACGCCCCTACCTGTATCATATAGAGGAGATATTCATGGAGACGGTATTAGCGGCTATTGTATCTATGGGGTTTTTAGGGCTTTTCTTTGGATTCGGGCTCGCCGTGGCGAGTGAGAGGTTTCGTGTCCTTGTAAATCCCAAGGTAGAAGAGGTTGGCAACTCTTTGCCTGGAATAAATTGCGGTGCCTGTGGTTACGCCGGGTGCGGTAAGTATGCCCAGGCAGTAGCCCTGGAAGGGGCCCCTGTTAACCTGTGTGTCCCTGGTGGGGAGGAGATAGCCGAGAAACTGGGGGACATTATGGGCGTTAAGGCGGAGAAGAGGGAGAGGCGGGTGGCGGTGCTCATGTGCAGTGCCAAGAACGTCAAGGATAAGTTCCATTACAGCGGGGTACCCAACTGCCGTGCCGCCTTCTTGGTGCAGGGGGGACAGAAGAATTGTGAGTATGGATGCCTGGGCTTTGGGGACTGTGCGGTAGTCTGTCCCACAAAGGCTATTACCATGCTCTCCAACGGTCTCCCTGAGGTTAAAGAAAACCTCTGCATTGCCTGTGGCAAGTGTGCAGAGATATGTCCCAAGAATCTCTACAAGGTCCTCCCCCTCTCCAGATACGTGCACGTGAGGTGCATGAGCCTGGATAAGGGGGGCACGGCCAAAAAGAAATGCGATAACCCCTGTATTGCCTGTATGAAATGCCAGAAGGCCTGTCCCTTTGACGCCATACACGTCACCAATAACCTTGCAGTAATAGACTACAACAAGTGTACCTCCTGTGGGGAGTGTGTGAAGGTCTGTCCTACTAACATCATTAGGACGTACAGGGATGGCCGCCCTGCGGTAACGGGCTGGGTGGACCAGTGGATAGGTATGGCCATGGCGGCAAAGAAGCTGCCCGAAGGTGGCAGGGCCACCCCCGACAAGGCAGAACAGGCCGCTTGAAGGAGTAGCCGCAACCTTCAGGTTGCGCCCTCTGACGCAGGCTAAAGTTCGCCAGAGGCGAATCTGCCTCAGGCATGACCTGCGGCTACTAGCTACTGAAATGAGTTGGGAGCGTTTTTACTGTCCCTCCCTCCCTGGTGAGGGAGAGGTCTGGGTGGAGGGCAGTGAGGCCCACCACATGCTCCACGTCCTTAGACTTAAGCTAGGTCAAAGGGTTTATTTGTTTGACGGCAGGGGTACGGAGGCCACGGGCAGGATCTTAGAGGCCGGTAGAGATAGGGTCAGGCTGGAGGTTGAAGACTCTGCCCGGGTAGATAGGGAAGCAAGGGTGGCCATTACCCTCGCCTTCTCCATACCCAAGGGACAGAGGGCAGAGGTGCTGGTGGAAAAGGTATGTGAGCTAGGGGTGAGGAGGCTTGTCCCGATAGGGTGTCATAGGGGCGTAGTGAAATTGAGGCAAGAAGGCTCCCAGAAGCTGGAGAAGTGGAGGAGGATAGCTATTGAGGCCGCCAAGCAGTGTGGACGGACCTGTATTACGGAGGTGGAAGGGATGACCTCTCTTCCAGCACTCCTTGAGGAGACAGGCCGTCATGAATTATCCCTCCTGGCCTCTACAGGCCCTGGCGTAAGGTCTTTACAGGAGATTGTCAGGGGACGTCCGGAGGTAAAGACCCTTCTGTGTATCGTAGGGCCGGAAGGGGGGTTTACTGAGGGAGAAGTAGGAGACGCAAGGAGGGCAGGATGCCTTGAGGTGGGTATGGGTCCCAGGGTTTTAAGGATAGAGACGGCCTCCATCGCCCTGGTATCTATGCTCCAGTTTGCCTATGGTTTTTGATACCTATGCAGTTAGATAAGAACACTATCATAAAGGATATTATAGCACGGCACCCGGAGACCTTTGAGGTCTTCAAACGCCACAGGCTCGTCCTGGCCGGTGGCGTAAGGGGGCCCAATGAACCACTGGCCTTCTTCTGTAAGGCCCACGATGTGAACCTGGAAATCCTGCTGAAGGAACTGGAAGAGGCCATAGCTAAGGGACCAACCCCTGGGATGGTTGCACCTCCATTGGTAGAGGATATTATCTACTATCGCTACGTTAAAGCCGCCCTAGTAATGGTCCTTACTGCCGGCTGCACCTTTGGTGCAGGAATCCTGAGTTACATTGCCCTAAAGTTTGATTATTACGTCCCCCCCGTTATCCTTATTCAGTCTCATGGCCACGCACAACTCTTTGGGTGGGTTGGCCTCTTTGTCATGGGTTTCGCCTACTACATACTACCCAGGGTAAAGAATACAGACCTCCATGCCTGGCAGATTACCTACCTGAGCTTCTGGGGCATGCTGGTGGGGACTGTGTTGAGGACCCTCGTCCAGACCCAGCCAGGCACGCCCCTGGCCTTTCTTATACCGCTCTCCGGGGCACTACAACTCCTGGCGGTCTTGATATTCTGCTACGTCCTCTTTATGACTGTAAGAT
>MHYW01000090.1 GCA_001828545.1 Planctomycetes bacterium RIFCSPHIGHO2_12_FULL_52_36 | reverse complement strand
ATTCCCTAATAAACTCCATCCAGCTCGGACGAGACCTCTCTAATCCGCAGAAGGCAAGGTTCTTCTCACATGACCTTGTGGCCGAGTTACTGAAAGACACGGCTAATAGGCTCAAAGGGCTTGAACCTAAAGAAATTGTCCCAAGACACGGGCTGTGGAGGAACCTCAAGGGCCTGACCCTGACCATAGGTTTGCTTGGCCTCTTCTGGGCCATTGAGCCTGGCTATTTCCTGGGGGGATACCAATTCCTGCGTGGTGGCTATCCTACCGCCGCAGCCCCGCCTGGCCCACCAGTGATAGGGGACTTCATCCTTACCTATAAGTATCCCATGTATACCGCCCTGCCCCCCAGGACGGTCTCAGGCTCCAGTGGAGACCTCAAGGCCCTGAGGGGGAGTCAGGTAGAGATAACTGCCAGGAGCGACCGCCCCCTGGCCTCCGCCAACCTTGTAGTGAACGGGGTCTCCAGCACCCCTGTAAGGGTGGAAGGCAACACCCTCAAGGGGAGTATCGTCCTACTTGAGGGTGGCAACTACTGTCTTGAGGTCACGCTACCGGCAGGTGCAGGATACGTCCCATCCCCACTGAAATCAGACCCGCACAGTATAACTATTGAAGAAGACGAGTGTCCGACCATAACCATCCAGGCGCCAGAGGAAGTGAAGGTGGTGATGGAGAGGGAGAGAGTAGGAATCCAGTATCGGGCCAGGGATGATTTTGGGTTAAAGGAGGTCAGGCTGGTACTGGAGGGTACGGGGGTAACCAGGAGTCTGGAGACGTTTGAATCCGCCTATACTCCCGGTACACCCGGGGCGGATACCGCCTCAGGTGTACGGGAACATAGGGGTAGTTACGATTGGGACCTGTCCGCCTCAGGCGGACTAAAGCCCTCTCCAGGGGAGAGGCTGGCCTATCATCTGGAGGCCCTGGATAATGACACCGTTAGCGGCCCCAAGGTGGCCCGCTCCAGGACCCACTATTTGGAGGTCTACAGTCCTGAGAAAAAGCACTACGAGATGCTTTCCCTGCAGGAGACACTCTTTAAAGAGATGGTCCAGGTCCTGGCGGAGGAACTGGTGAAAACCCCAAAGGCAGCCCCCTCCAGAGAGGAACTGCTCCTGGAGCAGGAGGTGTTAAGGCAGAAGGGCCTCTCTCTCCTGGACCTCTTCCGGAAGGTGTTAACGGATATGGAAGGAGATGCCCTGGCTAATTACACGGTTTACTACAGCCTGCAAAACATGCAGTCAAGGCTATCGGGGCTATTTGAGGAGAGGGAAGAGAGGGTAATAGCCCTGAGACGCAGTTTTGCCGACAGATTCAGGGGAGAACTCCAGTCCCATCAGGAGAAAGAGGTGCAGGAACTGGAAGGGGACGTATTGTTTCTAGCAGAACTCCTTCGGAAGGAAAGGCTGGATGATTTCATGGGGATGGATAGGCACGTTGACAATTCCCAGCAGGCCTTAACTCGTCTCCTTGAAGACCTCCGTCAGGGGAAGGAGGGGGCCGCTGACCAGGCCATGAAGGAGTTACAGAGGTTAGAAGAATTGATTAAGGAGATGATGGAAAAACTCTCCCAGATGTCCAGCCACCGTATGGAAGAGTTTATCAACGTGGACGCCCTGAAGAACCTGGCCGATGTGGAGCTGGCCAGGGAATTGGAAGAGATGAGGAAGGCCCTGGAGAGTGGAGACGTGGAGAAGGCCCTCCAGTCCGCCCTCAAGGCACTGGACTCTATGGAAAAGATGCTCCAGCAGATGGGCCAGAGTGCCCAACAGTACGTGGACTCTACCTATTCCGAGGCCCTGCAGAAGATGCAGAACCTGGACAAGAGGCTCAAAGAGCTGGAGGAAAACGAGAAACACCTGGCCCAGTCTACCGAGAAACTGAAGAAAGACATACAGTCCAGGACCCAGGAAAAAATGGACGGCACCCCGGAAGGTATCCTCCAGCGGCAGGAGAAGAGGCTTGAGAAGATGCAGGAGGAACTGGGCCAACTGGAGGACCAACTGCACGGCCACCCGGAGCTAAAGGAATATTCTGCCCAGGAAAAGGAGGTCTCAAAGATGCTCAAGGACAGGGGGAGGAGGGATGGCTGGCCTTTTCTGCCCCCTCTGGGACAACAGATGGGCCGGGAGGACATGGAGAAGCTCAGCGAGAAGATGGCCCGTCTGAACCAGGCAAAGCGGAAGGACCCCATGATAGACACCTACGACGCCCTCTCTGAGGCACTCCCCAACCTTAAGGAAAAGCTGGCCCAGCAGGAGGAGGTGCTGAAGGGACAGGATTTCAAGGAGTCCCTGGAGATGTCCCGTCAGAGCCTCAAGGATTTAAGATACTGGGACTCGGAGATGAAGCGGGCCTCTCCCATGGGTCTACCCAACCGGGAGGCGGAGGAGTTTAACGAAAAATCCTCCGAGCACCTCTCCACCGCCAGGAAGTTGGGGGAGGAGATGGTAAAGGAGTTGGAATCCATTGCCGACGCCTTTGAGGAGCGCAGTAAGACGTTGACCGAGGAGGAAAAGGAGACGTTTAAAGGACTGTCAGGCAGGCAGGAAGAGTTGGGGGGTCAGGCCCAGTATCTGGGCCAATCCCTTGAGAAGCTTTCCCAGGGTAATCCTGTCATGGGCGAAGAGTCCACAGGGCATCTGAAAGAGGCTGAGGGCCACATGGGGAAGGCCACGCAAAGACTCTCCGGGGAGAATGCCCCCCAGTCTCTGACGGAAGAGAGAGAGGCCCTGCATGAACTGGCCCAGGCCAGGAAGGGGCTTGGGGAGTCTATGGAAAGGCTCGCAAAGGGGATGATGTCCAGGGGATTGCCCATGCCGCAGTACGTTATGCGTCGCAGAGACCTAGGGGAAGACGGAGACAGTGGCTTCTCCATGGAGGAGGTAAAGATACCCACTGCCGAGGCCTATAAGGTACCCAAGGAGTTTCGCCAGGACATCCTGGACGCCATGAAGCAGGGCCTGCCCCAGAAGTATCAGGAACTGAATAAGGACTACTATAGGAAATTGGTTGAGTAGTTAAAGGGAAAGTATGAGAAGGTTTTCGCTATTTACTGTCTACTGTCTACTGTCTAGTGTTTGCTGTCTACCGTTCGTTGCCTACTGCCTACTGCCGTCAGACTTATTGGCCTCCGAAGCTCAGGGTACCGCCGCCCCTAACCCCTACGAACTCTATCACCTGGGGGATGAACACCTGACCCACTGGGAAATAGAAGAGGCCGAGGAGGTGTCCCGTACCCTGATGGGCCTCTATGGAGACAGCCCGGAGGCCCTGTATCTGGCGTCAAAGGTAAAGTTCTACCTGGGGGATTACAATGGGGCCATAAAGCTACTGGAAGGGCGTCCCAAAGACTACCCTGAAGGCAGGGAGTTCCTCGTGTTCCTCACCCGTATGTATGGGACGGCCAGGGACTTTGCGGAGTATCCTACCCCCCATTTCCTCCTCCGCTACGCCCCTGGCAAAGACGAGGTGCTCCTGGATTACGCCCAGGAGGCCCTGGAAAAGGCCTGCATGGAGATAGGCAAAGACCTTGATTTCTTCCCGAAGGATAAAGTCGTAGTAGAGATATACCCCACCCTGGAGTCCTTCTCGGCGGCAAGCACCCTAACTAGAAAAGAGATAGAGACCTCAGGGGCAGTAGCCATCTGCCACTTCAACCGCCTCATGGTACTCTCCCCCAGGCTCTTACTCAGGGGGTATCCCTGGATGGATACCCTGGCCCATGAGTACGTCCATTACGTCATAAGCCACAAGACCCGCAACCTCACGCCCATCTGGTTCCACGAGGGGTTGGCCAAGTTTGAGGAGTCCAGATGGAAATCTGCCGAGGGGAGAGACCTCACTCCGGTACAGAGTCACCTCCTGGCCCAGGCCCTGGAGAGCAACTCCTTTATTACCTTTGAGGAGATGCACCCCTCCATAGCCAAGCTCAAGAGCAGGGAAGACGCCGCCCTGGCCTTTGCAGAGGTGCTCTCTTCCATCAGATATATAGTAAAGAGGGGAGGCTACCCCCTCCTCAATGAGATACTCCAGGGGATAAAAGGGGGGAAGGGTGTGGAAGAGGCGGTAGCAGACGGCCTTGCCACCTCATTTGATGATTTTCAAGGGGCGTGGCATTCCTACCTGCATGGTCTGGGGTTAAGCAAGATACCGGGTCTCCAGGTCATGGCTACCAAGATAAAGGAGCCGGGGAAGAAAGAGGATAGTCCCATGGAGATAGAGGCCGAGGAGACGAGACGATTCACCACGCTGGGCGATACGCTCAGTGAGGAGAACCGCCCAGATGCCGCCCTCCTTGAGTATGAGAAGGCCCATCAACACTCCGGCCTCGGCTCTCCGCAGGTGCTGAATAAGCTGGCCAATTCCTACTTATTTAACGGCCGTCTGGAAGAGGCCGAGAGGTTGTTGAATGAGACCATGAATAGCTACCCTGATTATGTCTCTACTTATGTTACCCTGGGAGAACTGCATAAAAGGGAGGGAGAGCCCCAGAGGGCCATAGAGAACTACCTTGAGGCCAGCCACATCAACCCCTTTAACCCCAT
The DNA here is from genome assembly GCA_001828545.1 of Planctomycetes bacterium RIFCSPHIGHO2_12_FULL_52_36. Classification (GTDB taxonomy): domain Bacteria; phylum Planctomycetota; class Brocadiia; order Brocadiales; family Bathyanammoxibiaceae; genus 2-12-FULL-52-36. The sequence continues at coordinate 531 of MHYW01000090.1, read as the reverse complement.
CGTCCACCAGAGGCTGGCAATCCTCTACAGAGAAATGGGACAGGAAGAGGAGGCCACTGCCTCCATCAATAGACTGGCAATACTCTTGAAGGGCGAGAGGACGATTACTCCTTAACTACAAAGTAGGGTGCGTCTAGACGCACCCTACAGGGTGTCACCCTGAGCGGAGCGAAGGGTCTAGCCTTGAGATTCTTCGCTTCGCTCAGAATGACACAAAGGCGTAGGGACAGACCTTCAGGCCTGTCCATTTCCCTCCACATCCAGCCACTTTCATATTTACAAACCACAGAGAATTGTCTATATTTAAAAACCTCAGAATCTGCCACATACATGAATAGAAACCTCTGGAAAAGGCATGTGGGCCTTTAGTTTCCCCCTCCCTTGATGGGAGGGGGAAGGGGGAGGGTGATTTTTCCCCTCTATTAAGAGGGGATTAAGGGGTGTGTTCACCCCCACCCTTCCCTCCCCCATTCAGGGGGAGGGGATTTCGGTTGCTACTTTTGCAGAGGTCTCAAATAATAAAAGAGGAGT
>MHYW01000089.1 GCA_001828545.1 Planctomycetes bacterium RIFCSPHIGHO2_12_FULL_52_36 | reverse complement strand
TCCAGTACCCTCTCTACGTCTATCCACCCTTCGTGGGGCCTCTGGGAGGGGTGTAAGGGGATGTGTCCGTGCTTCTTGTAATGCTCAAAGTCCCTGGCGTTCCAGAGATGCATAGACCTGGCATAGGGGGCCAGGGCCTCTATGTCTTTAAGATAATTCTTATTCCGCTGCTGTGCACCCAGAAAGGCATGACCCGTGTCAATGCATATACCCAGCTCTGTGTGGGCCCCTACCATTTCTACGAACTGGCTGGGCCTATGGAAGGCGTTGGAATAAGAGGTGAACTCGGCGTGGATGGGGACACCGTGGGAGCGGGACATCTCCGCAAGGCGGTGGCATGCCTGTTCGGCCAGCCGCATAGCCATCCTCTCATCCTGGGTGTCGGTAAGCCTGTAGGTGAGGTGACAGACCACGTACTCTGCACCCCATTCCCCGGCCTGCTTGAGGGTATCCTCCAGGAGACGGAAAGAGAGTTGTCTATTAGCAGGGTCTTCGTTCAGTAGGAAGCTGGTTACGCCTGAGAAAGGGAAGTACTCAGGTCTGGGTACTGGGGCATGGAAGCTAAAGCTCTCGGTACCCTCGGCGTATAGGCCGTCAAGCACGCCCCTTAACCGGCTTAGCCCTTCACGGGCAAAGTCAAAGGCCTCCACGCGTCCCAGCCCCTTATGAAGGATGCTGGCCTCTTTTATCCTTTCTACAGTGCTACCTTGCAAAAGTACCCTCTGTGTCTTTTAAAATTTAAAATTAGTATGATATACGAGAATATCCTAAAACTCAAGTATTCTTTCTGATGTTAGGATACGAGTTTGGACACCTATCGTAGGGGCAATTCCCGCCTGAGGCGGATTTTCAACATGAATTGCCCCTACAGCTTACATATTTCTGATAACCTCTTCGCCGAAGGCGGAGGTGGATAGTTCCGTGGCACCCTCTACCTGTCTGGCAAGGTCGTAGGTGAGCTTCTTCTGGAGGATGGTCTTTTCCAGGGCGGTAAGGACTTTTTTGGCGGCCTCCTTCCAGTCCATGTGCTCCAGCATCATTATCCCGGAGAGGATGAGGGCGCTGGGGTTCACCTTGTTCTGCCCGGCGTATTTTGGGGCCGAGCCGTGGGCCGATTCAAAGAGGGCACAGGTATCGGCAATGTTGGCCGAAGGGGCAAGGCCGATGCCCCCCACCTGGGCATTACAGGCGTCCGAGAGGTAGTCTCCGTTAAGATTGGGCATGACCAGTACGTCGCACTCCTCCGGTCTCATCAGTACGAACCTGAACATGTCATCCGCCAGCTTGTCCTTTATCACTATCTTGTCCGCAGGCTGTTTACCTCCGTACCCTTCGGCCAGTTGGGGCTCGGTGATGGTACAGTGACCATATTCTTCCCTGGCTAGTTCGTAACACCAGTTGCGGAAGGCCCCTTCCGTGTACTTCATGATGTTGCCCTTGTGCACTATGGTAATAGACCTCCTCTTTTGGGCAATGGCATACTCTAGGGCCTTCCTCATGAGTCTCTTGGTACGGGTAATGGAGATGGGTTTTATCCCAATACCGGAATCAGCAGGGATATTGGCCTTATAGTCTTTATTGAGGAAGTCAATGATGGATTTAGCCTCCTTGCTCCCCTGGGGCCACTCTATCCCGGCATAGACGTCCTCCGTGTTTTCCCTGAAGATGACCATATCTACCTTTTCAGGACATTTCACGGGACTGGGGGCGCCCTTTATGTACCTTACGGGTCTGACACAGGCATAGAGGTCCAGCACCTGCCGCAGTGTAACGTTCAGGGACCTGTGCCCCCCTCCGATGGGCGTGCTCAATGGCCCTTTGAGGGCGATACGGTACTGCCTTATGGCCTCAAAGGTGTCCTCTGGTAGCAATTCCCCGAAACGCTCTTTGGCCTTGGCACCTGCGAATATCTCGTACCAGCATATCTTCCTCGTCCCGCCGTAGGCCCTTTCTACCCCTTTGTCCAGCACACGTCTGGACACGGTCATTATATCAGGCCCTATGCCGTCTCCCTCAATGTAGGGGATGATGGGATTATCCGGCACCTTCAGTTGGTTTCCCTGGACGATAATCGGCTCTCCCTCTTTTGGGGGCACATATTTTTTGGATGTCTTCATCATAGGCTATTTATGGTGTCCGTTGATTGTTGATGAGGCTAGTAAATCTTGTCCTTTTTTCTTGGGCTATATAGGGATTTTCACCCCCACCCTTCCCTCCCCCCTCAAGGGGGAGGGAACTGAAACCATCGGCCATTTATTTCCTTATTTCCTCTCTCCGATAATTAAAGAAGTGGCTGTTCTGCCTTTTCTCAGTTGGAAGGGTTGCTTTGACCTTCCTGCAGTCCTTTTGACGGAAGAAGTTGCATTAGTATTCCCCCTCCCTTGAGGGGAGGAGGAAGGGGGAGGGTGTTGATTGTAGATGAAGTCCCCGGATTTTTGTAGACAGGTCATTCTCTTTTGATAACTGTTATTGCCTCAGAATACAACGCATCCCCGGGTGACTTGGTTAAAAGGCCATGTGGTAATACGGCCTTAGTAGCAACGACCTGGACGAGAAATTTCTTGCTAGTCCCAGTGTCATCAAATTTTGCCATTCCCACCCAGAGCCCCCCAGTTGAGACCTTTAGCGGTCCATCCTGGACATAGACGTCGTTCGTCTCCATCGGTGCCGACAAGATGTAATGGTTCAGTGTCAGAAAGGGCGTTCTGCCATTAATTACTTGAGAGGACTCCACGATTGTATTATCAATCGGATAAGTAATTGTAAAGTGCTTTAATAAGACTGCCTCTTCCATACGGTTCATGCGTTCGTGTAGAGGGAGGAATCCGAAGATAATCGTAGCAACGAAGCCAATAATGGTGATAACCATACTTGCGATTTCCAGTATCTTCAACTGCTGTTACCCTCTCTCTTGATAATTATTCTAAGCATTCCACAAGGTTTTTTCTACCTGCACCAGATTGGTGTTGAAGGCCGAGCCACCGCCCATGTCTGCAAGGAAGTCTGGGGTAGTATAGTTGGCGTTCTTGCCCCCCGGGCATTGCCTGCTCCACCACTGGCCCAGGCTCACCACCACCCCTGGCTTTACCCTATCCTCCACAGAGGCCCAGAGGAGGCAACTGCCCCTGTCGTTAAAGACCCTTACAAGGTCCCCATCCTTTATACCCCTTGAGGCGGCCTCCTCAGGGTTGATGATTATAGTAGGGGCACGGCGCGCCGTGCCCCTACCCTCGGGATTATGCATCCAGGGGTCGCTGGCGAAATTGGAGTTCAAGAGGGAGTGGGCCGACGGGGTGAGGAGATAGAGTGGATACCTCTCGTAAAGTGCAGGCGTTGTCTTCCTGCCCTCCTTTAACGGTATATGGGCGGGTAATGGGTCAAGGCCCTCGGCCTCCATCTTTTGGGAGTAAAATTCTATCTTCCCTGAAGGGGTGGGAAATCTCCCGTCAGATTCGCTTTGCCCACTACGGGCCTTAAAAGGCACGTAAGGTATCTCAAGGTTAAGCGGGGCGTGGCCTTCCCTGAGGAGTCTTTCCAGGGTTATGCCTTCCAGGGCTGGGTGCCTGGCAGACAGCATCTCCTCAATCACGTCCCAACTGTCTTGCTTAAAACAGGGGTCTTCAAGGCCCATGGCTTCGGCTAGCAGGTTGAAGGTCTCCAGATTTGACTTGCATTCCCCAAGGGGTTCTATGGCCTGCTGGTTGAGCTGGAGGCTGAGGTGGTAGTAGGAGGCATGGAGGTCTACCTGCTCAAATTGGGTAGTGGACGGCAGTACCATGTCGGCATAATACGCAGTGTCGGTAAGGAACAATTCATGTACTACGGTGAAGAGGTCTTCCCTGAGAAGCCCGGCCAACAACCTGTTCTGGTTAAATAGTACGGCCATAGGGTTTGCATTGAATACATAAAGACTGCTGATTCTTGGATTACCATTCGTGAGGATTTCTCCCAGCCTGTTCATATTAAATGAGGCCGGAGGGTTGGGCCTCAGGTCCTCCCCCTCCAGGTAGTCCCAGTCCACCGGGAATATCGTGCTGGTAGGGAAGAAGATACCACCGCCCGGCCTCCCCCACGTCCCCACCAGGGCAGGCAGACAAGACAGCGTCCGCAGGGTCATGCCACCATTAGTGTGATGCTGACAGCCTGAACCCACATACATAAAAGAGGGCTTACTGCCGGCATAGAGCCTGGCAAACTCCCTTATCTTTTGGGCCTCTATGTCCGTGAGTTCCTCTACCCGCTCCAGTGGATATTCCTCTACCCGTCTCTGCAGTTCCTCAAAACCAGAGGTGGAACGGGAGACGAAGTCCCTGTCAAAGAGTCCTTCCTTGATTATTACGTGCATCATGCCGAGGGCAAGGGCCGCATCACTGCCGGGCCTTGGCTGGAGGAACAAATCCGCCACCTCTGCCCCTTTTACCTTAAACGGGTTCACCACGGCATAGAGGGCGCCCTTTTTCCTGGCCTCTCTGAGGGAGGGTAGTTGGTGTACGTTGGTGGAAAAGGTGTTAGTCCCCCAGGCTATGACGAGTCTTGAATAGGGGATGCCCCTTGGGTCTGCCCCTTCCGAGCTTCCCATGGTGTAGAGGTAGCCAATCCGTCCCGCCTTGGTGCATATGGTACGGTCAAGCTGCAGCGTTCCCAGGCGGTTAAAGAACCGTTTCCCCGCCAGTTTTCCATGCACCATCCCCAGGGTCCCAGAACCGTAATAGGGGAGTATGGCCCTTGAACCCTCCCTGGCGATAATGGCCTTCCAGCGGGAGGCAATGGTCTCCACGGCCTCTTCCCACGAAATCCTCTGGAAGCGGCCTGAACCCCTCCGGCCTACCCTCTTCATGGGATATAACACCCGTTCAGGGCTATAGACCCTTTCTGGATAGCGCCTTACCTTTGGACATAGGAAACCCCTGGTCACCGGGTGGTGAGGGTTTCCCTCCACTTTTACCAGCCTGCCCCCCTTCACGCGGGATAGGATACTGCAGGTATCCGGGCAGTCGTGGGGGCAGACGCTCAGGACTATACCGTCCCCTGGTGGTTTAGGCCGCTGCACGACTTCTCCCTATCCATCCTAGAAAGAGTCTAGAAAGAGAGACCGTTAGGTAACCTCCCCACCCCACCGCCATGCCCCAGGTGAACCACAGCATCTGCCCGGAAAATACGAAGAGGAAAAGGATTATCTGGAAGGTATCTACGTTGGAC
>MHYW01000088.1:5228-11632 GCA_001828545.1 Planctomycetes bacterium RIFCSPHIGHO2_12_FULL_52_36 | reverse complement strand
TGCCGCTATCACAGCCCACGTATACCGTGCCTTCAGCGTCTATGGCCGGGGAGCTGGCTATGGAGGCCCCTGCATCGTAGCTCCATTTCAACTGGCCGTCCGGGCCGAGGGCATAAAACTTTCCGTCCCAAGAACCGACATAAACGGTACCGTCCGAACCAAGGGTCGGGGAGGAACTGACGCTGTCCCCTGTTTGGAAGGCCCATTTCTTTTGCCCCTGGGGGCTTACCGCATAGACCTTGCCATCCTTAGCACCAAAGTAGACCGTCCCATCAGCCCCCAGGGAAGGAGAAGAGTATATCCAGGAACCAGTTTCAAACTTCCACTTCGGGTCCCCCTGGGGAGAGAGGGCGTACAGGATGCCATCGTTGGCGCCGAAGTACACCGTCCCATCAGGCCCAACACAGGGGGTGGTATCCACCTTGTCCCCTGCCTGGAAGCCCCACCTCTTTTTTCCTGAGGCCGGGTCAATTGCATGGAGTTGCCTGTCCCTGGAACCTACGTAGACAGTACCATCGTGGGCTATTGCAGGGGAGGAGGCTACGATACTGTCCCCCGTCTGGTACGTCCATCTAAGCGCCCCCTCCTGGTTAATGGCGTAGAGCTTGCCATCCCAGTTCCCAACGTAAACGGTGCCATCCGGGCCCACGGTCGGGGAGGACAGGATTTCTCCGCCCATCCTGAATTTCCATTTCTCCTTCATGTCCGGCCCAACGGCAAAGAGGACCTTATCACGGCAGCCAAAGTAAACGGTCCCGTCCTGGGCAATGGCAGGGGAGGAAAAGATGGCGCTCTGGGCAGGGTAGAACCATTTGGTGTGGCCGTCCGGCCTTATGGCGTAGAGGTTCCCGTCCATACCACCCACGTACACGGTACCATCCCCCCCCACGGTTGGGGAAGATATAATGTGGTCTTCCGTGGGGTAACTCCATTTAACGTTGGCCTTCTGGGCCCCCAGAAAGGTGCTCCTGCCCGTATGCTGGGCATCGTGCTTGAAGAGGGGGTATGGGTTCTCTACAGATTGTGCCCCCAGCACCCCCTCCGCACTATACAGGCCACAGAGAAAAAGGGCCAGCAGGCAGTAAGCAGTAATCCGCCTCAGGCGGGCTGTCCCATACCACTTACTGCCCACTTTATTAACAAACCCTGCTATCGCTACCGCCCCCCTGCCCGAAAAAAGGCCGGTAAACAAGTCCCGTACCGGTATGGTACGAGATAAGCAAATCCCCATATCTCCCCTCCTTGTCAGCTATCAGTAATCAGCTATCAGCTAACAGTAATCAGCTGTTAGGAAACCCGGTGTCCGAAGGGCCAACGGGTCAAAGGTTGAAAGCTGTCTCCTCTCCCTTTCTAGGGAATAATCAACACGTCTCCTGGTTCCAGCGCCTCTCTCTGGCTGAAGACGTCCTGGTTGGCATTGTATATCCTCTTCCATTGAGACTCATCACCGTAGTACGTCCTGGCCAGCTTATAAAGGGTGTCTCCTTGTTGCGCCCTGTGAGCCCTGCCCGAGGAGGACCTTTGAGCCTTTGCGGCAGAGACTTTTACTGCCGGCTTCTCCGCCTTTGTCGCCTGTCCGCCTGCGGTGGAGGCTGAAACCTCTTTGGGTGTAGGGATAGTCAGCTTCTGGCCCACCGCGAGGGTGCGCTGGTTAGAAAGCCGGTTTGCCTCAGAAATGAGGATCCACTTTGAATCATCTCCATAATACCTCCTGGCCAGAGCCACGAGGGTGTCGTTGGCCTTTACCGTATGGGTGGTAGGCAGGGAGATAGGAGACGTCTTAGTTACCACCTGCCCCTGTTCACCTGCGGCAGGCATTTCAGCAGTGGGCGCCACTGGTGCCTCTGCGGCCCCTGGGGGAATCCCTATAGCCGGCGCTGGCGTCTCTTGGGCTAAGGGCGCCCCGACTGTCCCCTCTTTGGGTTGCGCCTCTGCCTGGGCCTGCTCCAGGGCCTTCTGGTTCAGCATCTCCGAGGTCTCGTCCGCCACTTTGGTCACCACCGTGGCCTCGTCTGGCTTCTGCTCCCCCTTCCTTATGCCCAGAAACACCCCAAGGATGGAGAACATCACCACTCCCAGGATTATCCCTATCTGCACCTCAACCCTTCTTATAAAACTCTTCCTATTCATGTACTCCTCCTAACCACATAAAAGCTCACCATAGGCGCATCTGCCTATGGCATGAGGTGCCACCCCTTTTTCTAGTAGCCAGTAGCTAGTAGTCGGTAGATAGGGAAAAATCTAGCTACTGGCTACTGACTACTAGCTACTTGTTCTGCATCTATGCCCGGTGAGGATGGGCAGTTCCGCCCATAAACCTCTTCCAGACCTTCCACGGCAGCCAGAGGGGGGCCGTCAGGGCCAAGAATATCAACCCAAAACCCCTCCTCACCGTGGGCCAGTGTACCAGTACGGGACTAGCAATAAAGATAGAAGAGTAAGTCCCCACGGCTATCCCCACCAGCATGACGAAGGCGAAGCCCTGGAGTTCGCTTCCTCCCAAAAAGTAGAGACTGGCTACTACAAAAAACACTGTCAAACTAGTCAGCACGGTACGGCTCAGGGTCTGATTGACGCTCTCGTTCACCAGCCCGGCGTCCACCGCCTTCTTCCCTCCCATATTCTCCCTGATTCTATCAAAGACTACTATAGTATCATTAAGGGAGTACCCAACAAGGGCCAGGAATGCGGCGATCATGGGGAGGTTCAATTTAAGTTCCCCAAAGACGTCTGAGAAATATCCAGCCACGGCCACGGCCCCAAGGGTGAATAATACGTCATGTACCAGGGCAATGACGGCCGCTACCCCAAACTTCGCCTCTCCGAAACGGAACCATATATAAATAATTATGGTCAGGTTTGCAAAAATCAGGGCAAGATACGCCCTGTTCTTCATCTCCTCGGCCACCGTTGAGCCAATGCTTACTACCCTCTTCAGTGGGTCTGGCATCTGGAAGGCCTGGACCAGTTTGGGCCTCATGGCGTCAAATTCCGCAGATTTCACCCTGAGCTTTACTGCCCGGTAGTCCTGGCCCGCCTCCAGAGGCTCCGCCAGGGCCTGATTACAGCCTGCCCCGCTCAGGGCACCTTCTATCCTGTTCTTGGACAGGGGCTTGTCCAGGTTCATGCTCGCCAGGGTTTCTCCGTCCGCATCAGAAACCTTCTCAAAACTCACCCCAATTGTCTCTCTATAGAGATTGTCCCTGAAGGCCGATATTATGTCCTCTTTAATCTTCTCCTGTAACTTTTCCGCCCTGAGCGGGTTTAGCTCCATACCGAAATTCTCTGCAGCCGCACCCAGGGGGATTATCCTCGTTATACCCAGGCGTCCAGGCTGGACGGTGGCCCTCAATGCCCCCTCCTCCAGGGGGTTTTCTAACCCCACTCTCAGGGAGGTATCGGTAAGGAAAATAAATGCGGGGAGCCTTAACTCTCTGGGCATCTCTCCCTTCATGGACGCCAACGTATCCCTGTGACCCGTGAGTTCTAGCCTGGTGCCCGTAAGCTTCCTGGCCCTTTCCTCCCGGAGGCTCACAAAGACCTGGCGATAGCCCCTCTTCCAGAGTTCTACCTCCAGGAGCTTCGGGTCTATTGGATTATTAAGTTCTAGCCCCAGGGTGCCTTGGGCCCCAACCATCGCACCCTTAGGCGCGGGTTGCGTCTCTACCTCCTTCAGTTCACCCCACTGGATGGTAACACCCTGGAAGGCCAGGCCAGGGACACCCTGCACAAGTTTTTCCAACTCACCCACCCTTGCGTTCTCATTTTTCAAGGCGGGTAAAGTAAGCTCATACTCCCTGCTTGAGACACCAGAAGGTATGAGGGTAACGATGTCCTCGTCAGCATAACCCCCCTCAGCCAGCACCCTCCTGAGCTCAGTCTCTTCCATGGGCTTTTTGAGTTTTAAGGATACTGCGGTGGGGAGCTTGCCAAATTGTATGCTTTCCAGCCTCTCGCCCAGTACCTTCTGGAAATCCGCCTGGAGTTTCTCCCTTGTCTTGTCATCGGAGAGGCCCTTTATGCGGATGCCAAACTCCGTTGGCTCTGCTACCAGTGCCCCCGCCGTCCAGACGCCCTGCACCTCTGCGCCCTTATACCCTAACTGGGCGAGGGTGCCCCTTACCTCCCCGACCGGCGTGGGCCGGGCAAGTTGCAGGTGGATAAGGGTACCGCCCGTGAAGTCTATATCATATTTATCAATACCCCTCCACTGGAATGCTACCAGCCCCACAATTATAAGCAGGACTGAGGCGGTGCAGCATCTCTTGAAATAGTCCATGAAGTGTATGGATGGTTTTTCAAATAGCCTGAGCATCTTGAACTCCTTCGGTTGAAAGAGTTCAAAGATGACCCTGGTAACGAAGACCGCCGTGAAGAGGTTAACAAGGATACCTATTGATAGGATAATACCAAAGCCCTTTATGGGGCCGGTACCTACTGCATAAAGGATGAGGGCCGTAATGAGGGTGGTCAGGTTAGAGTCAATAATGGTGGTAAAGGCCCTCTCGTAACCCGTCTTCATGGCCTGGGGGATGGGTTTGCCTTTAGCCTTTTCCTCCCTGATACGTTCAAAGATAAGGACGTTGGCATCTACCGCCATCCCTACCATGAGTACAAGACCTGCAATCCCGGGGAGCGTCAAGGTAGCCCCCATTATTGCGAGGGCTCCCAGTACAAAGAGGATGTTCAGGACAAGGGCCAGGTTGGCTACCATCCCTGAACCCAGGTAGTAGACCGCCATAAAGCCCACTACCAGGGCACTGCCCACAAGGCCAGCCGCGAGCCCATTCCTGATAGAGTCTCTCCCCAGGCTGGGTCCCACGCTCATCTCCATCTCCATCTCCAGGTCGGCGGGGAGACTCCCAGCCCTCATCACCGCTATCAGGTTGTTAACCTCGTCCTGGGTAAAGTTGCCTTCTATAATCCCCTTGCCCGGGATGCGTTCCCTGATGGTGGGAGCAGAATAGAGCACCCCATCCAGGATAATGGCCATCGGTCTGCCGATGTTCCTCTCCGTGAGGGTGGAGAACTTGGCCTTCCCCTCGGTATTAAACTCAAACCCTACGACGGGCTGGATGTCCTTCCTGTCGGGATAGACCCTGGACAGGCTCTCTCCACTAATTTCTATCTTGTTCCTTACCAGGTACCACTCCTCGGTCTCTTTCCCTACCTCCCCTCGCTTCTTTCCGTGCCAGTGCTTATAGTATCCTGGGACGGCCTTCCCCTTATCCGCCTCCTGGTATTCGGGGCTGCCCTTCGGGGCGGCCATCCTGAACTCCAGCTTCCCGAGACGGACTATCCTGTCCTTCAGGGCATCCGTCTCTGCCTTGGTAGCGCCGGGCACCTGGATGAGAATCCTGTGGAGCCCTTGCTCCTGGATGCGGTACTCCATGATACCCTTGGGGTCTATCCTCTTTTTGAGGATGTCTATCACCTCCTGGGTCAGCCTGGGGCGTTCCTGTCCGGGCTCAACCCTCACCCTGTAGAGGAGTTCTGAGCCCCCTCGGAGGTCTAGCCCCAGTTTGACCCTGCCCTTGGCCACGTACTCCACTAACTTTTCCCTGACCCTCTTCCCCTCGGAGGTGGTCTCCTCCTTGAGGATGGTCTCCTTCGCCGTCCTATCTCTTAATAAGGAAGAAAGCCATGCCTCCTCCAGGGTGGAGCGTTCTACCACCTGGCCATCCACCTCCTTTACCTTCTCCTTCTTGATGACCCTATCCGTTGGGGGGTAAAGGGCCAGCAGGGCCAGGGCTACCATTATGACAATCAGGGGCATCTTCCAGCGCAGTATTTCCTTGGGCATGTTTCTTCCTCAGCTTCTTTCTTTATCTCTCAGGAGGTCAGGGGTATTAGCCCTCCTCCTTATGCTTCTCTTTAGGTTCCCTATGTTCCACTGAGACTATAGCATCCTTCTCCACCTTTACCTTGACGTCTTTAGTCTCGTCTATCTGGAGGATGACCTCCTTCTCCTTTACCGAGACCACCACGCCGTGTAGTCCACCGCCAGTGATTACCCGGTCGTTTTTCTTCAGACCTGCCAGCAGGTCTAACCTGTGCTGTTCCTTCTGCCTCTGGGGCCTGAGGATGAAGAAATAGAGGATAAGACCCATCATAAGGATGGGCAGGAGGGTCGTCCAGAATACAGGAGGGGGCTGTACTGCTTGTCCTATACATGGCAAGTTCGCCAAAAAGACCTGTACTGGGCCGATAGAGTCCATCGGCAAATCTACCAGCCGGTGCGGTGTATCCGCCTCAGGCGGACGCATCAGGAAGTCCATAGGGCCATCTCCTTTCTCCCCTCCCTTTCCTCCTTCTGAGAGGTGGGGAAGGTTTTACTGAACTGACCAAAGTTCCCAGTAAGGATAGCCTCCTGGACGTCCATCATCAAGTGCTGAAAGAAATAG
>MHYW01000088.1:0-5206 GCA_001828545.1 Planctomycetes bacterium RIFCSPHIGHO2_12_FULL_52_36 | reverse complement strand
AAGGATAGCCTCCTGGACGTCCATCATCAAGTGCTGAAAGAAATAGAGATTATGCAGGGAAAGGAGCGTCATGGCCAGTATCTCTCCTGAAAGAAACAGGTGCCTGAGATAGGCCCTTGAGAAGTTACTGCAGGCGTAACACTGACACCCTTCCTCCAGGGGTCTCGGGTCTTCCTTGTGACGGCTGTTGAGGATCTTTAGTCTACCCTTTCTAGTAAAGACGGTACCGTTCCTGCCGTTCCGTGTGGGCAGGACACAATCAAACATGTCCACTCCAAGTGCCACGGCGTCCAGGATGTCTTCCGGGGCGCCTACACCCATGAGGTATCTTGGCTTTTCCCATGGAAGGGCTTCGGCGGTGTATTCCAACACCTCTAACATGAGCTCCCTGCCCTCTCCCACGCTGAGTCCACCTACGGCATATCCCTCCAGCCCCAGTTCCACCAGTCCCCGGGCGCTCTCCAGGCGGAGGTCTTTGTACATACCCCCCTGGACGATCCCAAAGAGGGCCTGTGCAGTAGTGGCCGGTTTGAGACCTGCCCCTGCGCACCGCCTGGTCCACCTGTGGGTCCTGAGCATGGCCTGGCGGGCCTCCTCCCGGGGACAGGGATAGGTTACGCAGTGGTCAAGGGGCATGGCAATATCACTACCCAGGGAAGATTGTATCTCCATTACCTTCTCAGGACTGAGGAAGACCCTCTCACCCGTGAAAGGGGAACAAAACTCTACTCCCTCGTCCGAGACCCGGCTCAGGCCGTTGCGGGAGAATATCTGAAAGCCGCCGCTATCGGTCACTATAGTCCTGGACCATCCCATGAAGCGGTGGAGACCACCCATCCCCTTTACCACCTCCTCCCCTGGTCTGAGGGCCAGATGGTAGGCGTTGCATATGATAGCCTCTGTCCCTATCTCCTGGAGCTGTTCTGGCGTCAAGGTCTTCACCGTAGCCTGGGTAGCCACTGGCATGAAGAAGGGTGTCTTGACCTTCCCGTGAGGGGTCTCCATCTCCCCACAACGGGCCCTCGTCTCACTATCGGCGCCTAGAATCTTGAACCTCAAACCTTGTCCCTTCCTTATACGCCCGTAGGGGCGAATCCGCCTGAGGTCCGCCTGAGGCGGATTCGCCCAACTAAAGGGCAGACACGCAACCCTGGTGGCAGAGCACTGTGAACCACATGGGGTTCACAGCCAATCCCAGCAGCCCTGAACCGTTCTGGTTCAGGGCCAGGGCTATAGTATTGGGGCTCTGCCCCCAATGCTGTCCCTACTCATAAATTTTTACAAATTCCGCACCTGGATAATATTTTTTAAGTACCTCCTGCCAGGTAGAACCATTCTTGGCCATAGTCCCTGCCCCATACTGGCACAGGCCCACGCCGTGGCCCCAGCCATTGCCAGAGAATTTTATCATCTTGCCCTTATCTGCGACCTCAAAGGCAGTACTCAACAGATGGTTAGGCCCCAACAGCAGGCGGAACTCATTGGCATTCATCCTGTAACTCCCGCTGGCGTATTTGATTTCCACCTGGGAGGCATGTCTGCCAGGCCCTCTCCCCTGGGGACTTACTTCCCATATCTCTTTCAGAGAAGGATACGCCTTTCTGATGTCTTTTTCCAGTTCCTGTTTGGAAATCTCCCGATTCCACTGATAATATTTGGAGTCCTTACAATAATTACATTTCACCCCCTTTAAAGGGGGTATGCCGTCCTTACCGAAGACCAGGCTGGCATCTTCCGTATGCCCCCCACAGGTGCTGTGAAAATAGGCCGGGAAGAGGTCCTTTTTGTAGAGCATGACAACCCCCCTTGTCTGCGACACTATTTGTCTGAGGGCTGGGGTCTCCCTTGTGGTACCCTTATAGGCCAGATGGAGGGGGCCAAGGTTTACCCCGTTCCCCTTGAGGTAGAGGGCGAACGTCCTGGCGGTGATGGCCTGGGCCTTCAGGGCCTCCGGCTCCCAATGGTTGGGCATCTCGCTCCCCACTACGCCCAGGATGTAACTCTCTACGTCCAGCTTATCTATCGCCGTTAGGCCCCCTTTGGGGCCTTTCAACAGGTGGATTTCTCCACGATAATGCGTGCCTTCCAGTTCCAGGGCACCGTCCACCTGGGCCACTACCCTCACCCCGTTCGTCCCCAGTTTTATGCCTCCCAGGGCCAACTGTCCGCCTGAGGCGGATTCTAGGGTAACGGGGGTACTGGGGAGGGACGCCCCTTCCCGCAGGCTCGTACCGTTCTTAAGGTCTAATATCCTATAAGGAGAATGTACTGCTAGACGGGCCGTACTGGCCTCCTTTAAGAGGGTTACCTCCATATCCGGCGGCTCCTGCCATCTAGCCTCGGAGCGGTAGGCCGGCCTGCCACAGGAGGAGAGACAGAATAAAACAAGAATACAGAATACAGGATTCAGAATACAGAATTTGGAATATAAAAACCCGACTACTCCTGTCTCCTGAATTCTGAACCCTGAATTCTGAATTCCCAGTAAGTATAATATCTCCTGCAAAGATTTCAAATCCGTTCTGCCTCCTCGCCGTCTCCTTTGTAAAGATACTTAGTCGTCGGGGCGTAGCGTTCGTACTCGCTGAAGATACAGCCACAGTAGGACTGGAGGTAGAGACAGCGTTTCCTGGCCATAGCGTGGCTCTTTTCGTAGAGGTGGCGGTAGTCCATATAGTGAAAGGGGACGCCTGTCAGGCGTGCGGCCTCCTCTCCGGCCCCCTTGACGAGTTCGTGTTTCTGGTGGGTACTGAAGAGGAGGGCGGTGCTAAAGGCATCAAAGCCATGCCCCTTTGCGTATCTTGCGGTGGATAGCAGTCTCATGCGATAGCAGTCCTCGCACCTCTTGGGGGCCTCACGGTCTACGGTGCTGAGGAATTCTTCCAGGCCGTAGTCTTCGCAATAGTGTATGGGGATGGAGGAGTCCGCCTGAGGCGGAGTGGATTCGTAGACCTTCACGGCCTTGAGTCTCCTGCGGAATTCCAGTAGCGGATGGATATTGGGGTTGTAAAAGTAGCCCTCTATCTCTAGCCCGTTGGCCCTTAGTTCCTCCATAGGGGCACAGACGCAGGGGGCACAGCAGATATGTAAAAGGAGCTTCATCTTTGTCCTGGCAAAAAAGAGAGTTGCCTCTCCTCCGCAGAGGTCTTAGGGAGCCCAAGGTAGCCGTGGGCCTTGTCTGTGGCCTTACGGCCCTTGGGGGTACGGAGAATGAAGCCTGCCTTGAGTAAAAAGGGTTCTACCATGTCCACCAGGGTATCCGTCTCTTCCTGCAGGACGGCCGCAATAGCCTCCAGCCCGACCGGTCCCCCCTTGTAATGGATTATCACGGTCTCCAGGAATTTCTTGTCCAGCGTGGTAAGGCCCTCCCCGTCAATCCCTTCCAGTTCCAGTGCCTCCTGGGTCACGGGCCTGGTTATCACCCCACCGTGTCTTACCTGCGCATAGTCCCTTACCCTCCTCAGGATGCGGTTAGCTATCCTCGGGGTACCCCTACTGCGTCTGGCAATCTCCACTACCCCTTCCTCATCCACAGGCACCTGTAGGAGGGCGGCCGAGCGCCTGACCACCCGGCATAGTTCTTCCATCGTATAAAAGTCCAGGGCCCTCTGTATGCCAAACCTCTCCCGCAGGGGTGAGGAGATGAGCCCCGCACGGGTGGTGGCCCCTACGAGGGTGAATTTTTCAAGTCTACTGCGGTAGCTCCTGGCGTGGCTCCCCTTGTCAAAGACTATGCTGATGGCAAAGTCCTCCACGGCGGAGTACAGGTACTCTTCCACGGTCTTGGGCAACCTATGGATTTCGTCTATGAAAAACACGTCTCCCTTTTTGAGGTGGGTGAGGATACCGATGAGGTCTCCCCCCTTTTCCAGGGCGGGGCCTGAGGTAGTGACTATCCCCACGTCCATCTCTCTGGCTATTATATGGGCAAGGGTGGTCTTCCCCAGTCCCGGGGGGCCGTAAAGGAGGACGTGGTCAACGGCGTCTCCCCTCTTCTTTGCGGCCTCAATGGCGATACCCAGGGACTCCACCACCTGGCCCTGGCCAATATATTCAGCGAGCCTCCTGGGCCGCAGGTTCAGGGCCTCTTCCACCTCTTCCTTGCCCTTTAAGAGGCCTTGTCCCTTCCCCTTCACTCCCCCTTCTACGCCTGCGGCGGATTCAAGGACTGGCCTGCCTCTGGCATGACCCGGAGGGCCCGTCCCCACTTTAGGTGGATTGGAAGGCCCGCCTGGTGTGGGTTGAAGGGTTTCTCCCTGCCCCGCCTGGGCCTGCCCTGAACCAGAACGGTTCAGGGCCTGCTTCTTAGTCCCTTCTCTGGCCACGGTATACCTCCTCAAAAAGTTCCTCGGGGGTGGAAAGTTTGGGGTTCCGCTGGAAGGCCTCCCTGACTAACTGGCCGGCCTCGGCGGGTTTGTGTCCAAGCTGTTTTACGAGCACCGCCTCCACCTGTTTTCGTAAATCTTCGGGTTCAAGAGGGGGCATCTCCCCCAGGGACATAAGGGCGTACTTGGCCACCTTGCCGTGGAGCTCCGCCACAATCTTTTCGGCCGAACGCCTGCCTATGCCCTTGAGCTTTTCCAGGGCGCCCGTGTCTTTATCCTCTATGGCACTGGCTATCCTGGCCACTGGCACCGTCAGGGCCTCTACCCCCTTGGAAGGGCCGATGCCGTCCACTGTTATCAACTTCTCAAAGAATTCCCGCTCGGCCTCCGTGTTAAAACCGACCAGGAGGGGCTTGGGCTGTCTCTCTGATTGCTGGTAGGAGATATAAAGCTCTACTTCCTGGCCCAGTTCTTTGGCGTTGTAGCAGGCCCTGACTATGGAAGGCAGCCTTACTTCGTAACCCAGCCCGCCGTTTGTCGGGTGTGGCCCTGCCACCAGCACCACTATCCTGTCCTCACCTTTTTCAAGCAGTGTCCCTTTGAGGTAGCGGATCAAGGGTATGTCCTCATATACAGGAAAGGAGGCCCTTTCGGGAGAGGCCTGTAAGGGCAAGGGCCAGTGCATCCGTGGCGTGGTGGGAGGTAGGTTGGGTAGTCAGGCGGAGAATCCTGCTTACGGCCACCTGTACCTGTTCCTTTGCGGCCAGGCCCCTGCCTGTCAGGGCCTGCTTCACCTCGGAGGGCTTTAATTCAAAGACCTCCACCTCCATATTGTTGGCGGCTACGCTTATGGTGCCCCTGACTTCCCCCAGCTGGAGGGC
>MHYW01000087.1:8275-12004 GCA_001828545.1 Planctomycetes bacterium RIFCSPHIGHO2_12_FULL_52_36 | reverse complement strand
GGGGACAGAGCTACGATGACCAGTGGGCCATTAAGCACGTAGGCTTCACCGCAGATAAAGACTCTGCATGGAACATAGAAGACGGGGTAAAGAACCCAGTTATAATAGCCGTCATTGACTCCGGCCTTGACTGGAACCACCAGGACGTCTCCTGGGATAACATCTGGCGTAATCCAAAGGAAATCCCCGATAACGGCAAGGATGATGACAACAACGGTTACGTGGACGACGCCATCGGCTGGAACTTCATGGGCAACAACAATAAGCCCTGGGATGAGGACGGACACGGGACGTTTGTTACCGGCGTCATAGCGGCCGCCACTAATAATGGTGTAGGCATAGCCGGTATAAACCACGGGGCAAAGGTCATGGTACTAAAGGCCCTCAACACCTTTGGACACAGCAGGGCCTCCTTCCTCTCAGAGGCCCTGTTCTATGCGGCCAATAACGGGGCGAGGGTAATCAATATAAGCGTGGGTGGCAAACACCTCACCAGGACTGAGCAGGAGGCCATTGACTATGCCCACTCTAAGGGGGCAGTGATAGTGGTGGCCTCGGGGAACGAGGCAGTAGACACAATAGATTATTCCCCTGCAGGACTAAAGAACGTTATAGCAGTGTCCACCACGGACGAAAAGGACAAGAGGGCGGGCTTTTCTAACTGGGGACAGGGGATAGCCCTTGCCGCCCCTGGGATGGATGTATTGAGCCTGAGGGCCAGACGGACGGATTTGATGCTGGGCATCCCTGGTATTAAGTATTCTCCGAGACTGGCCTATGTGGGTAAGGACACCAGGTACTACAGGGCCAGTGGCAGTTCCTTCTCTGCACCAATTGTCTCGGCCACTGCCTCTCTGATATTCGCAAAGAACCCCAAACTTACCAATACCCAGGTAGAGCGTATGCTGTTACAATCGGCCAGGGACGTAGAGGTGCCGGGCTGGGACCAGTACACGGGTTTTGGACTGCTAGATGCCAGGGCCGCACTCCAGGCAGACCCTGAGTATTATCTGCTGGCACAAATACAGAGAGTCCAACCCGTACAGGAAAAGGGTGCCGTGTACCTGGAGGTAGTGGGCAGTGTGGAGGGGAGTGATTTCAGTGGGGCCGCTATTGATGTGGGGCTGGGGGAGAGGCCGGAGAAATGGGAGGGGGTAGTAAAGGTAAGCCAGTCAGTCAAGGGGGGGCGTTTGGGCCTTGTCCCCGCCACCAAACTCAACAAGGTAGGAAAGTGGACGGTCAGGCTCCAGTCCATGGATAAGAAGGGAAAACTGAGGGAGAGCAGGGCCTCGGTAGATATTGAATAGATTGTAAATTGGAAATTGGAAATTTTAATCCGCCTCAGGCGGACTAATTTTCAATCTTCACAAAGGAACTGAGACCCTTCGCTACACTCAGGGAGACCTCTGAAAAAATCCGAGACAGGCTGTCATTGCGAGGGCCTTAGCCCGAAGCAATCTCATAAGTAATTGTCTTAAGAAGAAATGGGATTGCTTCGCTTCGCTCGCAATGACAGGCCGTAGCGTTATTGTGCGTTTTTTAGCACTTTTGCAGAGGTCTCTCAGGGTGACAAAAGCACTGAAGCTATGTTTTTCAAACAGTCTTTGCTACCCGGGCCGGTTGGATATGAGGTGTATCCGCCTGTGGCCCACTGTGACAGAGAGTAGATTGTAGACAGTAACCTTACTAGCCCCCTTCAAGGCGGCCAGTTGTGCATCCCCGATAATACAAAACATCCTCTCGCCCTTTGCTGGTGGTGGCCCTGCCCTGAACCGTTCTGGTTCAGGGCCAAGAAACTCTTCCAGTGCCCCCTGGTCGCTGAAGGTCTCTAACCGCCTCTTTGTATAGAACAGATAGGGTCCAATCTGGTGATACCCTATACCGAAGATTCCCAGCGGCCTTTCTTTTACAATCCTTACGGCCTCCTGGCAAAAGGGCCTGGCAGAATTGCGGGGATTCAACTCCATCTGGACAAAGGCGTGGTAATAAAATAATAGTAGCGAAAGGCCCACGAGGAGGGATATGAAGGCAGTCCACCGCTGGCGGAAATGGCCCTCCCGTCCGCCGTAGAGGAGTCCGAGGAAGAAAGACCCACCCATGAGGGTTAAGAAACTGCTGAGGGGGATAAACAGAGAGAGGTATTCGGGGTACCTCTTTTTAATGAACCATAGCCCCAAGACCCCGGCAAGGAGCATACACCCCGCCATCACCCCTCCAGGTATTAGGACCCATCTCTTGTATGAGAAACGCACTCCGCATTCCGCATCCTGAACAAGGATCCCTTCCCAGAACCTCCCCACCATCAGGGCCAGTGCCGGCATCATTGGTAAGAGGTACTTGGCCTGTTTGGCCTGGGCCAGGCTGAAGAAACAGAACATCATCACGGCCCAGGACAGGAGGAAATCCCTCTGAGGTCTTTCTTTCCCATTGAGGAGCAGCTGATACACGGCGGCCGGGAGAAACACCACCCAGGGGGAGAACTCCCAGGGCAGGTTCCAGAGGTAGTAATAAATGGGTTGTTTATGGCTCCAGGTCTCCAGGAACATCTGGAAATTGTGCTTGAGTATAAGCTCCCTGGTAAAATCAGCCCCTCCCCTACTGTAAGAGGCCAGGTACCAGGGTATGGATACCGCAAAGACTGCCCCGATATAGAGGATTAGCCTTTTGTCAAGTAGGGGCACGGCGCGCCGTGCCCCTACAATCTGCCCCTGGAGGGCAAGGAAGAGGGCGATTGTCAAGGAGGGCAGGACGATGGCCATAGGCCCTTTGGTAAGGACGCCCAGGCCCATACAGAAGGAGCCCAAGAGGAATGCCTTTTGTCTTGCCCCCGGGTTTGTGTAGCCATAATAAAAAAGGCTTAAGGATAACGTAACAAAGGCACAGAGGAGCATATCCACCTGTACCCATCGTGCCTGGTGGAAATATATGGGGGTGGTAGCCAGCACCAGGGCTGAGAATAGGGCGGTCCTCCTATTACCATAAAGGGTCTTCCCCAGCCAATACGTGGCCAATACCCCCGCTAACCCCCCCAGGGCGGAGGGGAGTCTAGCAGTGACCTCTGTAACCCTCCCCAGGGGCAGGGATATTATTGCCACGGCCCAGTTAAAGAGGGGGGGTTTTTGGGCAGTGGGCTGGTCGTTCATCCTGGGTATCACCCAGTCGCCTGTATCAAGCATCTCCTGGGATATCTGGGCATACTCCCCTTCATCGGGGGCCCACAGGTCTCTCCCTCCCAGGTTAAAAAAGAATAATACGATACATAGGGAGACAAGAAGGGCTATGCAGGGGCGGTCACTCTCAAATAATCCTTCTATTGTTCCATTACCCATCCGATACGCTCAAGACAAGTTTTAGGGCAGGTGCAAGTTGGAAATCCGCCGTGTTCTGGGCGGGACCTGCCCCTACAAGGGGGTATCCTCCCGCCCAAAAGAGGGCGGATTTTCAACTTTGACCCCTTGTTTCTTTTCTTTATGTATGAGTACCAGGTTACGGATATATATGAGGCTGCCGCCGCTGTAGCCGAGGATAAAGATGGGGTCCTGGCGGTGGAGGGCGTAGAAGAGGAGCATGAGACTTCCCACGATACTCATGTACCAGAAGTAGACGGGTATGACACTCTTACCCACCTTCTCAGAGGCAATCCACTGCACAAAGAAACGGCCCATGAAGGTGAATTGCCCTACCAGACCCAGCACCAGCCAAAAATCAGGCCTGAAGTTCACTATCCAG
>MHYW01000087.1:5285-8241 GCA_001828545.1 Planctomycetes bacterium RIFCSPHIGHO2_12_FULL_52_36 | reverse complement strand
AGGGCCAGATGGCGCTCGCAATTTCCATAGTCCCGGTTAATCCTCCATCTAAATTTCAAAAAGTTATTTACTGTAACAGTTTGAGACCTCTGAAAAACTCTACTCGCTTGTCATTCCTTCGGCTTCGCTCAGGACGGCGTCTGAGGGAGCGGAGTAGTTGCCGAAGCCCTGAGCGAAGCGAAGGGGACCGAAGAATCTCTTAAAATACTAGATTCTTCGCTTCGCTCAGAATGACAGGCAGTGCTACAGCGACTTTTGCAGAGGTCTTAGCTTATCTCCCTTCAACAACCAATACTTTTGTCTTCTTTTTCAGTAAGCCTATTAAGATATAGGTGAACAATGCGAAAGGAAACATTACTTCCCAGGGTAAATCCAATACAAACTTACCTTGAACAATTCTTTCTTTGATAGCATCTATAAAGGTGAACGCTGCAACTATTATAAAAAAGCGATGATACTCCTTCTTGATACCAGCTTTAAGAGAGAATGGCAAACTCGGTGATTTCCAATTTTTGAATTTAGGTAAAATACAGGGGGTTTCTTCGGCCCATTTCAAGAATGTATCACCCCATTTTCCCCTTAAAAAACCTTCTTCGGTGAGCATTATCCTTTCATAACATAGCCAGTAAAGTAAAACGGTTATAAGGGTAAACCACCAGCATAGAACGGATAAAGATATTCCAAGCAAAATAAGGAAATTACCTAAGTAAAGCGGATGCCTAACAATAGAGTACATCCCTGTGGTGTTCAATACATCTGAGACCTGTTTTGTTGTATTCCGACTAGATGTCCTTCTGGGTGTACAGCCTATAGTATAGATGCGGACGCCTAAGCCCAAAAGAGAGATACCCAGACAACCTATCTCCCATAATTGATTCAATCTGTGACTATGACCAGGGTACGCAAAGTTTCTCACAGCTGGGAGAAACAACATGATTAGAAGTAAAGGCACCAGAGAACCTCTGTATCTAAAAAGCCAGTTCCCTTCCTTTACAATTTGTTCTCTTAATTCCATTTCTTGTGCCTATCCCTTTCGTTTCACCTATGGCAAGTTAGAGACCAGCACAAGCCTTGCCTTGTGAAGCCCCTGGAGTTCCGCCACTTTGAATAGAGGGACCCTCCCTGTAGAGGTCAGTCCATTATAATCTGCCTCTGCCATAAGGCAATAGACCTTTCCAGGAAGGCTTACGGTGGCATCCGCCTCAGGCGGACCCCCGGCCCAAAAAGAGACCAGTTCTTCCTCAGAAGAGATAGCCTTGGGATGGGATTTCGTATAGTAGACCTGGGCGGGTCTGAATATCCTGTACACAGCCCAGGGGGCGCCTGGTTCCATAAGCCCCTTCAATTCCTCACAATAGGCCCTCTCCGACCGATTCTCCTTCTCCCAGGGGAAGAGAAACCTGTTATAGGACATCTGGAAGCTGGAGGTGACGAGGAACGTAAAGACGAAGAGCACCTCCCACTGCTTATCCCTGAAAATCTGCCGTACTACAAAAGAAAGACCGAGGAGCCCCACACCCATTGCCCCAATAATAAGATAGGAAAGGACTAGCTTATGGGTATGTAGCCCGAAGAATATCCAGGCAAAGAGGAGGCCAAGAAAGGGGGCCAGTCCCCAGCAAAGAGCCCCTTTAATAGACGTCCACTCCCTCAGGGCAGGGCGTCGTATGTAGCCCCCGCAAAAATGGGCCAGGATGAGGGCTACGGCAGGGTATAAGGGGAGGATGTACCTGCTGAATTTCTGAAGGATTATAGAAAAAGTAATGAGTATCACAAAGAGCCACGTCCATAGAAAATCCCTTTGGGGTACTCCAGCCCCCCTCTCCTTCCAATAGGCGTAAAAGGCAAAAGGGAGGAGGATAGACCAGGGTGAGCCGTCCACAAATATCGCAGAGAAATAAAAGAGGAATTTATCAACCCCCAGGGGGGTAGTTACCTGGGAATTAAATTGCCCAAAGAGCCCCTCCATATAGGACCTTCCTACCGTTAGATAGGCAGGGAGTAGCCACAGGGTTACGGGGACTGCTGATAAGAAAAGTCCCAGTACGGGCCTGGTCTCCAAAAATAGTCTTAACTCTCCCCTCCTCCAGAGAAAGACCAGCACCGTAGCACCTACCAGGATGAAGGCTATCGGGCCTTTCTCTGTAATGGCGGCCAGTCCCAATAGGACCCAGCCCCAGGAGAAATAACTGGTAGGGGCGACCCGGCGGGTCGCCCCTACGTTAACCTCGGAGTATCCGAAATAAAAGGCCGTTAATGCGGCCGTAATGAAGAAGGTGAAGGGGACGTTCAGCCTGGCCGTACAGCTAAAGTTATGGAATTGGGGTAGCGTGGCCAGGATTGCCGCACCTAAGAAGCCCGTGTCCGCATCAAAGAGTCTCTTCCCCAGGGAGTAGGTTAGCAACATGGTCCCCAACCCGAAGAGACAGGCCGTAAGCATTGCAATAAACGGCGTAACGTCGCCGTAGGGGAGGCTGAGGAGGGCCTCTAGCCAAAAATACAAGGGGGGCTCCCCATAATAGGGGTCTCCGTTATGATGGAGGGCGAACCAATGCCCGTCCAGCAGCACCTCTCTGGCCACCTGGGCGTATTTAGGCTCGTCTGTCCCCGTGAGGTCTCTCCACCATAAGTTAGGGAGGTACAGTACTGCCCATATGGCTATCGTCAGGAGTACATAAGAGCGGTTGCTTCCTCTAATAAATCTTCTCCTGTTTCCTGTCACCTGTTAGCTGTCTCCTTGCTTTCGTTTCTCAACAATGCCCTTGATTATAATAGTGTGTCCTTTAACAAACCTGGACAGCAATAGGTCTTCAAGGCGTGATATTTTATACATGAAAGGGAAGATAATGTAACGGTATAATTTAAAAAACAGAGACCTTTCTGCGTCCCGGAGGCTCGCCTGGGAGGTATAATCCTTCTTGACCAGGAGGAGCATGAGCTTTAACGCCTCCAAGAA
>MHYW01000087.1:0-5272 GCA_001828545.1 Planctomycetes bacterium RIFCSPHIGHO2_12_FULL_52_36 | reverse complement strand
CTTTAACGCCTCCAAGAATACCTCTCCCAATAGAGTAACGGCATACCGCACCTCCACCACCCTTACGTTGTGCCTCTCTAAAAGTCCCTTTAAATCGTCTAAGGTGTAACCATTTCTAACGTGGTACTCTGGCGAACCCTTCTCCTCGTGGAAGAGTCTGTGGAGTCGGGTACTGCTTAACAGTCCGTCTCTGGAGGGGACGGAAATGACCAGCAAGGACTTATCCCTTGCTATCCTGCAGAGTTCACTGATTACCCTCTCGTCCTCTTCTACATGCTCAAGGACGTCGGCCAGGAGGGCCTTTTCTATTGTATTATCCTTAATGGGGACGTCTGTAACGCTCCCGCAGACAAACGTGGCGGGCACGTTATCCCTGGCGAGGCCAAGAGAACGCCTGTCGGCATCAATCCCGCAGCACCGTGCCCCATTCTCGGCAATCCTCTCTGTAAAATAACCCGCCCCACAGCCCAGGTCCAGGATGAACTCCCCCTCTTTCGGCCCAAGCATTTCCAGCAGGTGGGGTTCCCTTAATCTTGCGTATAAGGAATAGGTATGGGGGTTCATCTGGTATCACTATTGAGAAAAATTGTAAATTGGAAATTGTAAATTTAAAGTTTTAAATTTCCAATTCACAATCTACAATGTTTTTCCTTAAGGCCTGTTGGAGAGGAGGAGGAGCTTGCCCCCATGACTACCCGGCCGCTGAAACTCCTTTACCTTGTAAACATTTGCCTTATGGACATCGGCCTCCGACCCCAGGGAAAGGAGGGCCTCTTCATCCGTAAGGCAATAGACCCTCTCACTGGAAGAGAAGAGGTTCAAAAACTCTCGTTTGTAAGAGAGCTCCTTAACCCTGCCTTTCATGTACCAGACGTAATCTTGATTAAACGA
The DNA here is from genome assembly GCA_001828545.1 of Planctomycetes bacterium RIFCSPHIGHO2_12_FULL_52_36. Taxonomy (GTDB): domain Bacteria; phylum Planctomycetota; class Brocadiia; order Brocadiales; family Bathyanammoxibiaceae; genus 2-12-FULL-52-36. The sequence continues at coordinate 4,381 of MHYW01000087.1, read as the reverse complement.
TTGGTAAGTGGTCAGGGAGGCGCCTGGCTCCATAACCTGGAGTATCTCCTGGCAGAGGGCCCTCTCCTGTCCAGCATGGCTCTCTCTGGGTAAGACGAGCTGGCAATAGGTGGTCTCAAAGGCCATGGCAAAGAGGAAGAGACTGCCAAAGAGTACCATGTATTGGCGGGACCAGAGGGCGAGGAGCATCAAGGCCAGGACGCATAACCCCACCAGTAACACTATCCAGCTTACGGGCAGCCCAGCATATACCAGCCCCAGGAACGAACCCCCGCAAAAACCAAAGGCGAGGACCGTGGCCCACCTCTCCCACGTCCATAGGGGGGCGGCCTTGGCTATGTAATAGTTCCACAGGGTCCCCATCATCAGGGCCAATGCCGGGTAGAGGGGCAGGAGGTACCTGCTCCTCTTTTCCATACTGATGGAAAAGAGGACAAACGTGGCCAGGAACCATACCACCGGGAACCGCAGGGGCTCTCTCTCCCCCGGTACACTCCTCTTCCAGTAGGCATAGAGGCCAATAAGTATGAGAGACCATGGGAGCGTCCCTGCCAGGACCTCCATCGTATAAAAAACGGGTTTAAAGAGGTTGGCAGGTTTGCCTACGTGGTATTTAAAGTGCCCCACCAGACCCCCTGTATAACTTACGCCTCCATACAACTGGGCCGGGAGGAGCCAGCATAGTAAGAGGGAAACGAAGAGGAGTCCGCCAAGTAATGGCTCCATCTCCCTCCAGCGGTAGAGCTCCCTTCGGCTAAGGAGGTAGAGGCCCAACACCGGAGGGATGATAAGGATACCAAGACCCTTGGTGAAGACGGATAGGGCAAGGAAGGCCCATCCCCAGAGGAAATACCACCTCTTGTGAGACGCAGAATCAAGGCCAAAATAGAAGCAGGCCAGGCTGGCAGTGACGAAGAAGGTCAAGAGCATCTCCAGTTTGGCCACGCAGGCATACTTCTGGAACTCTGGACTGCTGGCCAGGATAAGCCCCGCCAGGAAGCCTCCCCCCGCACCGATGAGGGCCTCGCCTAGAGAGAAGACCACAAGCACGGTCCCTATGGCCGCCAGGGCAGAGGGCAATCTAAGGGTAAATTCCGTTACGTCCCCCCAGGGCTTACTTAACAGGGCTATCACCCAGAAGTACAGGGGCGGTTTGTTGAAATATATCTCCCCATTAAAGTGGGGCACAATCCAATTCCCCTGGAGTGTCTCCCTAGCCACCTGGGCGTAGAGGGTCTCCCTCCCTGCCCAGAGGTCCCTCCCACCAAGATGGGGGAGATACAGGGTCAGACATATCACCACCAGGGCAAGTTTTAATGACCGCCCTTTAGAAAGGATTTCATGTATGCGTGGGAACTGCATAGATATATGTCTTTTAATACCTCCATAGACCTCTGAAAAACTCCGACCTTTCAACCTAGCACTGTTTTTCCCTCCCCCTTGATGGGGGAGGGAAGGGAGAGGGTGTGTGCAAGATTCTGCCGATGTAGGGACACGTTGCAACGTGTCCCTACTCACCCTCCCCCTTCCCCCTCCCCTCAAGGGAGGGGGAGACTGAGAGGCACATAAGCCTTTTTCGGGGGGTTCCTCCTCTTATGGCCTATTAGAGACAAGGACAAAAGAAGGGGGGCCTTTCTCCCTGGGATTGGGAATTTCGGCCACCTTGTATACCGATGACCCTAACCCTCTGTAATCTGCCTCACCCAGGAGGCAATAGACCTTCTCCCTGGAGGAGAGGAGGGCCGTGAGATGCTCTTCCATGTATATATTACCTGGAAAGGTATGGGTGTAATAGGTAAATGAGGGACGATAATACTTATACACGGCCCACTTAGCCCCTGGTTCCATAATACCTAGTAGCTTCTGACATAAGGGCCTGTCAGAATTGGCGTTGTTCTGTAACGGCAGGAGAAACTGGTAATAAATCGCTTGACAGACGGACAGGACGAGCAAGATGACCCCGAATAGGAGTCGCACCTGCGAGGCCCTGTAAGCCAGGTATAGGGCTATCAGCATACCTGCAACGACTAGAGAGAGGCCCAGGGCCGGATAGGGGAGCCGTTCCCCTACAAACAAGGCCACCACCACACCCGTCAAGGTGGCGATTATAAGGACAGGCAGGCACTTTTGCCAGGGCCATAAAGGAGGGCTCTTTGCCCAGTAGCCTTCCCATATCTGGGCCACCATCAGTGCCCCCGCCGGATAAAGAAACAAGATATATCTGCTGTGCTTGGTGCTGAGGAGACTAAATGCAATAAGGCCGACCAATAACCAGAAAACAGGGAACAGGGAACGGGGAACAGGAATAACTGTTTTCCTGTCCCCTGTCCCCTGTTCCCCGTCCCTTGTCTCCTTATAGTATGCGTACAGGGCCAGTGGTATAAAGATAGACCAGGGGGCCATACTGACCAGGAATTGGGGGAGGTAGAAGTAGAAACTCTCAACGTGATATTCCTCCTCCTTCAGGTACCATACCCCCCAGTCAAACAGGCCTTTGAGGTAAGGCCCTGCCTTAAAATAGACGGGGATGCACCAGAGGCCCATAGTGCCAAAGAACACCAGGGCTCCCAGGAGGGGGAGGGTCTCCTTCAAGCGGTGTAACTCCTTTCTGAAGACCATGTAAGAGGACAGGGTAAGGGCAATAATAAGTGGATAGATGGGCCCTTTTGCCAGGCAGGAGAGGGCGGCAGAAAACCAGCCCAATAGAAATAGCCACCTCTTTTGACGGGAGTGGCCCTGCCGCCTGGAAGTGGCGAGACCCACGTAGAAGCTGGCCAGGCTCAGGGTAAAAAAGAAGGCCACGGACATGTCTATCCTTACCATGCAGGCAGACCTGAAGAACCCAGGGGAGCTCAGGAGTATCAGGGAGGCCAGGAGGCCCGCCCGTTCATTCAGCAGGGCCTTGCCCAGGAAGTACACTACGATTACCGTGCCCAGTGCGGCAAGGGCTGAAGGGAGGCGGGCGGTAAATTCCGTAACGTCTCCGACAGGCATACTGGCCAGGGCTATGAGCCAGAAGTACAGGGGGGGTTTTTCATTGTAGGGGTCTCCATTGAAGTGGGGTACTAACCACCCCCACGAGGTGGAGTGAAGGGCCTCCCTGGCCACCTGGGCATATTCCGTCTCTACGGTGCCCCAGAGGTCCCTGTTCCCCAATGCAGGTAGATAAAGGACAAGGCATAGGGAGGATAACAGCAGTACCCGTTGACTATCTCTCATCCAGCTCGTGTCGTTCATGATTAGCTTTTTCGTCTTGGTGCTGTTTTTCCCTCCCCCTGGAGGGGGGAGGGAAGGGAGGGGGTGATTAAACCCGCCTTTGTAGGGGCGGGTTTGAAACCCGCCCTTACATTATCTCTCATCCAGTTCCTCTACAACCTCGTAATCTATGCGTCTGTTCTGCATCCACTTTACGGCCAGGAGGTCCACCAGGAATTTGAAGAGGCGGTTTCTGATATTGTATTTGGACTCGCCGAACTTCCTGGGGAAGTGGGAGATGGGTATCTCTATCACCTTAAAACCCTCCATCCGGCAAAGGGTGGGGTAAAAGCGGTGGAGACCTTTGAATAGTTTGACCTTCTGTACCACCTCGCGGCGCATGACCCTGAGGGGCGAACCTGCATCCCTGGCATTATCTCCCATAATCACCTGCCTGAGGGTATTGCCGCCCCAGGACATAAGACTCCTCAGCCACTCATCCTTTCTTTCGGCCCTCAATCCCCAGGCCACGTCGTATTCTTTCAGTTTTTCCAGGAGGCCGGGTATATCCTTTGGGTCACTCTGGAGGTCGGCATCCATGGCCACTACCACGTCTCCCCTGGTGGCCTTAAAGCCCGCCTCCAGGGCTGCCGACTCCCCGCAGTTCTTCCTGAACCGAATCACCCTCACGTGCGGGTTATTGGCACGCAGTTCTTTCATTACCTCCCAACTCCTGTCCGTACTGGCGTCGTCCACAAAGATTACCTCGTAAGACTGATTCAAGCCCTTGAGGACTGGCAGGAGACGAGAGAGGAGTTCTCCAAGGCTATCCGCCTCGTTGTGTACAGGGAACACTATAGATAGGTTTTTACGGGAGACGTCCATTACCAGAACCTATTGCAGAATGCGGAATTAATCCGAATGCGGAGTGTGGATTGCGGATTGTGGATTGTGGAATTTAACTCCGCATTCCGCACTCGGAACGCATTCCGAAATCCTAACTCCAAATTCACCATTGTCCGCCTCAGGCGGAAATGGAGTTTTGCCGAGACCTAACTGATATGGACTCTAATGGCCTCCGCTACAGCCTCTACTTGTTCCGCCTGTATCTCAGGGTAAAGGGGGAGGCTGAGTACCTTTGACGTGGCCTCCTCCGCCATGGGGAAAGTACCCTTAGGAAGGCCCA
>MHYW01000086.1 GCA_001828545.1 Planctomycetes bacterium RIFCSPHIGHO2_12_FULL_52_36 | reverse complement strand
GGATGCCAACGTGGGCTCGCCCAAGGTGGCCTATAAGGAGACCTTGGGCAGGGCGGTACTTATAGAAGAGAAGTTCATACAGCAGACCGGAGGGCATGGCCAGTATGGCCACGTGGTAATCCTCTTTGAACCCTGTAAAGACGCCCACCCGGTCCTCTTTGAGAATGAGATAGTGGGAGGGGCCATCCCCAAGCCCTACATCAAGGCAGTAGCAAATGCCATAGAAGAGACTACCCAGGGGGGAGTCCCGGGTGGCTACCCGTTGATTAATGTCAAGGCCATCCTCAAGGATGGTTCTCATCATCCGGTAGATTCCTCCGACCTGGCCTTCTACACCGCAGCCGCCCGGGCCGTTAGCCGTGCAGTGCAGGAGGCTGGCTCGGTATTACTAGAGCCTGTAATGAAGGTAGAGGTCTCCGTACCAGAGATGTATCTCGGCGACGCCCTTGGGGACCTTAATGGTCGCAGGGCTAACATTATGGAGTTGGATATCCGGAGCGGAGTACGGATAATCAAGGGCCATGTACCCCTGGCGGAGATGTTTGGCTATGCCACGGCCTTAAGGTCTCTCACCAGTGGACGCGGGAGCTACATTATGGAACCTTTTGAGTACAGGGCTGTTCCAAAAGAACTTTGCGTTTCAGCCAGTTAGTGATTGACATAGAAAGAAAAATTGTTAGAATGCAGAGCTTTCCCACAGGTGAATGATGGTAATTGACCAAAAGATAAGGATAAGGATGGAGGCCTACGACCACAAGGTGCTGGACCAGGCCGCCAGTGAGATAGTAGATACGGCCAAGAGGACCGGGGCCAAAGTCTTTGGACCCATACCACTGCCTACCCGCATAGAGAGGTACACCGTACTGAGGTCTCCCCACGTGGACAAGAAGTCCAGGGAGCAATTTGAAATCCGCACCCACAAACGCCTCATAGATATCGTAGAACCCACTGCCAAGACGGTGGATTCCCTGAACAGGCTCAATATGCCTGCAGGGATAGAGATAAAGATTAAGGTCTAGCCTTTTAGCGAATCTGCTGGAGACTTTCAGATGATTGGTGGAATACTAGGGAAAAAAATCGGCATGACCCAGCTCTTTCAAAAGGACGGTCTGCTGGTGCCCATTACCGTCTTACAGGCAGGGCCATGTCATGTCCTTCAGGTGAAGACCAGGGAGAAGGACGGGTATTCTGCCGTACAATTGGGCTTTGATGATAAGAAAGAAAAGAGTGCCTCAGAGCCAGAGATAGGGCACGCCAAGAAGGCCGCGGCTACCCCAAAAAGGTTTATCCGAGAGGTCTCTTACACAGACGAGACACCCCCTCAGCCTGGACAATCCTTCGGTGTTGAAGTCTTTGCAGAGATAAAGAAGGTGGACGTCATAGGGCTGACCAAGGGAAAGGGTTTTCAGGGAGGTATGAGAAGGTGGGGCTTTCATGGAGGTCCAGGCTCCCACGGCTCAACAAGGCATAGGTCTCCTGGGTCAATAGGCTCCAACACCGACCCCGGCAGGGTCTTGAAGGGCAAGCGCATGGCAGGGCATATGGGTGTGGAGAGGGTAACCGTCCAGGACCTGAAGGTAGTAAAGGTGGATACCCAGAGGAACCTCCTCCTGGTCAGAGGGGCAGTGCCAGGGGTTGATGGGGGCTACGTAATAATCAGGCGGAGTATAAAGGGAAAAAAATAGATGATAGAGTTGGCAGTATATAACGGTCAGGGAAAGGAAGTGGAAAAGCTCTCTCTGGCAGAGGAACGCCTTGGAGGGGAGGTGAAGAAGGCCCTCCTCAAGGAGGCCGTCCTCATGTACGAGGCCAACAAGAGGGTGGGTACGGCCTGTACCAAGACCAAGGCAGAGGTCCATGGTTCTGGCAGGAAGCCCTGGGCCCAGAAGCACACGGGCAGGGCAAGGGCTGGTACGGTCCGCTCCCCGTTGTGGAGAAAGGGAGGGGTGGTCTTCGGTCCCAAGCCCAGAGACTACTCCTACCAGATACCCAAGAAGGCAAAGAAGGCGGCCCTGCATTCCGCCCTCCTGGGTAAACTCCTGGATGGAGAGGTTACGGTGGTAGACAGGTTAGAGCTTGATGCCCCCCGCACCAAAAAGATGGTCCAGCTTCTAAAGACACTGGGCATCCATGAGAGTTGCCTGGTAGTGGCCAAGGACGATAACCACGCCCTCTGGAAGTCTGTCAGGAATATCCCCGGGATGGCCCTCATGCCTGCCTCCCAACTTAACGCCTATGAGGTTCTAAGAAGGAAAAGACTCCTTATTACAAAGGACCAGCTAAGCAGTATACAGTAGACATGGATATCTATCAGATAATCAGGAAGCCTTTACATACGGAAAAGAGCGTTACCGCCAGAGACAAGCAGGATGCCTACCACTTTGAGGTGGATAGGAAGGCCAACAAGATACAGATAAAAGAGGCGGTAGAGAAACTCTTCAAGGTGGAGGTCCTTAAGGTGAGGACCATGAACAAGAGGGGCAAACCACGAAGGACCAAATACGGCCCCTTAAAAATCCATACCTGGAAAAAGGCCGTTGTAACCCTGGCAGAAGGTAATACCATAGATTTAGGATACTAGAGATGCTCAAATACTATAAACCTACTTCTCCTGGCAGGCGCTTTGCAAGCGTCGTAGATTTTTCTGAGCTTACACGCAAGGAACCTGAAAAGGCCCTCCTGGAACCCCTCCCGAAGTCTGGGGGGAGGAACAACGCCGGCAATTACACTGCCAGACACCGTGGAGGGGGGGCTAAGCGTCTTTACAGGATAATAGACTTTAAGCGGGGCAAGGACGGTATCCCAGCCAGTGTGGCGTCCATAGAGTATGACCCCAACCGCTCTGCCAGGATTGCACTACTGCATTACAAGGACGGTGAGAAGCGGTACATCCTGGCCCCCGAGGGACTAAAGGTAGGCGATACGGTGGTCTCGGGAGAGCAGGTAGAACCCAAGGTGGGCAATACCATGTCCCTGAAGAATATCCCGCTAGGGATGCAGATACACAACGTAGAGTTGCAGATTGGGCGCGGCGCCCAGATGGTCAGGTCGGCGGGGAGTGTAGCCACCCTCCTTGCCAGGGAAGGTGGATATGCCCACGTGGTACTCCCCTCGGGGGAGATACGCAAGGTGCATGAGAATTGCAGGGCTACGATTGGTCAGTTGGGCAACCTGGACCACATTAACGTGACCTATGGGAAGGCAGGTAGGAGGAGGCACATGGGGAAGAGACCCCGTGTCCGTGGAGTCGCCCAGAACCCGGTATCCCACCCCATGGGTGGAGGGGAGGGAAGGGCCCATGGAGGGCGCCCCCCCTGTTCTCGCACGGGTGTCCTTTCCAAGGGGGGAAAGACACGCGACAGAAGGGCCATTAGCAACAAGTTTATTATCCGCAGGAGGCAAAAATAAGCAGTGGGACGTTCCGTAAAGAAGGGACCATACGTGGACGCAAAGCTCCTGGAGAAGGTAGCGAAGCAAAAGGACACAGGGAACAAAGACCCCATCCGTACCTGGGCCAGGGCCTGTACCGTTATTCCAGACTTCGTGGGACACACCTTTTTGATCCACAACGGCAAGGTATTCAACAAACTCTTCGTCACCGAAGACATGGTAGGGCATAAGTTAGGGGAGTTCTCCCTTACCCGTATCTTCAGGGGACACGGTGGCGTGAAGAAGAAGGAGATGAAACCCCCGGGGACTTAAGGTATGCGTGTAAGTTCTATATACAAGTACGCCAAGATATCTCCCAGAAAGGCCAGGCTGGTGGTAGACCTGATAAGGGGTAAGTCAGTAAATGACGCCTTGGAGACCCTCAGGTTCAACCATAAGAGGGCGGCTTCCATGATAGACAAGACCCTCAGGGCGGCCCTGGCCAGTGCAGAGGAGAATATGGAAGTAGACCCAGACAACCTGAAGGTGGTAGAGGCCAGGGTAGATGGCGGGCCCATAAGGAAGTGGCACTGGGCCAGACCCAGAGGGATGTGGGCCCCGTTGAAGAAGAGGACCAGCCACATAACGGTAGTCCTTTCTGACGAGAGAAAGGGGAAGGGGTAGGTTATGGGCCAGAAGGTATGTCCTACAGGATTTAGACTGGGAATAACTGAGGAGTGGCGCTCCCAGTGGTATGCCAGAAAGAAGGATTTTGGTTCACTCCTGGTAGAGGACCAGAAGATAAGAGGGCACGTCAAGAAGAACTATGGTTTTGCAGGCATCCCCATCGTGGAAATTGATAGGACGAGGGAGGAGGCCAGGGTAACCCTCCATACGGCCCGTCCCGGGCTTATAATAGGACGAAAGGGCGCTGGTATAGATAAACTGAAGGAAGAGTTAGAGGCAATTACTGGCCGGCAGATTAACATAAAGATTAAGGAAGTAGATAGACCAGAACTGTCCGCCCAACTGATAGCCGAAGGGATAGCGGAGCAGTTGCAGAAAAGGGCGGCCTTCCGGAGGACCATGAGGAGGGCTGTAGACACGGTCAGGGGTGCCGGGGCCGAGGGTATAAAAATCCAGATATCCGGGAGGCTAGGCGGGGCAGAGATAGCCAGGACGGAGACTGCCAGTCAGGGGAAGATACCCCTCCATACGCTCAGGGCGAAGATTGATTATGGTTTCCACGTGGCCATTACGACTTACGGCACTATAGGGATAAAGGTATGGGTGTATACGGGAGAAATACCTGTACCTGTAAAGGAGACTGCTCATGCGGCTGATGCCCAGAAGGGTTAAGTTCAGGAAGTCCCACAGAGGGCGGATTAAGGGCAAGGCCACCCGTGGCAATACCCTGGCTATGGGGGAGTATGGACTCCAGAGCCTGGAATCAGGCTGGGTGAGCGCGGAAGAGCTAGAGGCAGGCAGGGTAGCCTCCAGTCATTTCCTGGGGAAATCAGGAAGACTCTTCATCAGGGTCTTCCCGCATAAATCTGTGACGGCTAAACCGATAGAGACCAGGATGGGGAAGGGAAAGGGAGAGCCTGCGTATTGGGCCGCAGTGATAAAACCCGGTACCATCCTTTACGAGCTGACAGGGGTGCCGGAGGATATGGCAAAGCAGACCTTTAATCGCATTGCCCATAAACTTTCTGTAAAAGTGAGGATGGTATCCAGAAGGGCCTGGTGATATGAAACTTTCTGAACTCAGGGGTAAGTCCAGGGAAGAGCTCCTTCAGGAACTGGAGGGTTTCAAGAGGGAACTCTTGAACCTCAGGGTCCAGTGGCAGGC
>MHYW01000085.1 GCA_001828545.1 Planctomycetes bacterium RIFCSPHIGHO2_12_FULL_52_36 | reverse complement strand
CAGGGGAGGGGGAAATAAGGCACCTTCATGGCAGATTAAAAAAAGTCGTGTCCGAACTCATGTCCTAAGCTCACCAACAGTAATCTGGGGTTTAAGGCTCTGGTGCCAGGGCCTTCTGTCGCAACTCCTCTGCATCCTTCAACAGTTCTGCCCTGATTTCTTTGGTGGGCCTGAACTCTACAGGCTCAAGCTGAAAATCAAAGACCCTTTCGTCTTTAATCTTTACAGGGATTACCAACTCTGAAACGATGTCTGCTGGGAAGAATTCGTAGTAATGGGCCCTAAGGTCGGCCATCATAGTGATCCTCTTATGGGTGAGCTTCCCGTCCTTATCCCTTCTTTCTATGGTAATCTTCCGGACGCCGTGGTAGGTAAAGGGCATCTTTACGGGGCTCTCCCCCAGGAGCTCGTCGTCTAAGAATATCCGGGCGCCCGGGGGGTCTGTATTTATCACCAGTGACCTGGTAACACAGCCGGTGGCAGAAAATATCAGGATAAAGAGCAGAATATTACAGGAAGACCACATGGGCCTCTAGGCTCTCCAGGTTAAGGATGGCGGCAGAGGCCCTCCCGAACAGCCAGCCCCCGCACTCCCCAGGGTTTATATAAAGGGGTTGGCCTTCTTTTATCTCAAACTCGTGGGTATGGCCATAGATGACCACATCGGTCTGTCGGGTTAATTTCTCCCTCACCCTTTCCTTGTAGTGGGTGAGGAGGATATTCCTACCGGCAAGTTCAAAGAGATAAGGAGGCTCGTGTACTTCCCTGCATAGCTCCCTGAGGCCGCTCTTCTCCCCGTCGTTGTTACCGAAGACCCCTACCAGTCTTATGCCAGGTTTTAACAATTCCTTCATGGCAAAAGGTGCCACGAAGTCCCCGGCGTGGAGGATACACTCCACCCCCTCCTTTGAAAATCTATCCAGGGCCTTTTGGATAGCGTTAAGGTTGTCGTGGGAGTCTGCCAGGATACCGACCTTCATAAGTATTTGCCATTGGTTCTAATTTAGAATCCCTCAAAAACTGGCGGAGAGGCCGGGATTCGAACCCGGGGAAAGAGATTTACCTCCTTCAATGGGTTAGCAACCCACCGCTTTCAGCCGCTCAGCCACCTCTCCGCCTCAGGTAAATAAGCCCGCAAGGGATTATATCTTCTGTAATTATAAGGGTCAATGAGAAATAGGGACCAGGGGATGGGGACCAGGAATTGCGGATTTCGGATTGCGGAATGCGGATTTAAAAATTCGCAATTCCAAATTCGCAATTCTTCTACCCCCTACTCCCTACCCCCTACTCCCTACTTCCTCCCCCCTGCCCCCAGCCCTCTCAATAGAAAGATAATCTTCGCTGAATCCTCCAGGGCAGAGGTATAGCAGAGGGCCTCCTCCAGTCCGCCTGAGGCGGACCCAACGGCAAAGCTACCGTGTCCCTTAATCATCACTACCCTATACTCTTTAAGCAGTCTGGCTACCGTGATACCCACGTCCTTAGAGCCTACCACCTCCGTAGTCTCTATAATCGGCACCTCCTTGAGCAAGATAGCCCCTTCTGCATCCCTGGGCCTTATGTCCTTCTCTACAAGGGACAGGGCAATGGCGTGTGGAGGGTGGGCATGGAGGACGGCCCCAGCCCCCGAGTGGAGGTATATCTCCCTGTGGACGGGTAGTTCAAATGAGGCTTTTTTTGTAGCAGGGCCTGTGTCCTTTAAATCAAGTTTTATAACATCCCCCCTCCCCAGACAGCCCAGCATACTGGCATGACGGGTGATAAAAATCTTATCACCCTTCCTTATACTGGCATTGCCGCCGTGGGAAGTAATGAGACCAAGGGCCAGCAGTTGCTGGCCGACCTTCTGGAAGGTTTTTAGCATTACTAAGAGGTTCTATAAAGAATATACGGCCATTGGGATTTCCTTCTCGGCCTTTTTACGCCCTTTAACAATAGCCTCGATCCTTTTAAGTACGTTTGCGGCATAATAGCGAGTGCCGCACCCCATGCACACGCCTGCAGGGACGTTTTTTATTAATACGTACCTCTTCCCAACCTTTCGGGGTAAATCAACTATCTTCTCAGCAATGGCCCCATTGCAATATTCACAGTGTTCCTTGTCCCAGAATCCCAAAATATATTTACCTTCTCTCACGCCCTTGTTTGTCCTCATAGCTAGTAGGGTATGTCAAGACGCACCTTACTGGCTGTCATTTTAGGCGTTTTTCAGAGGTTTCATTTAATTACCTCTGTGGCTCTATAATCACTTTTAAGGATTCATTGGCACTGGCCACCAACTGGAAGCCCTTGCCTGTCTCTGCTAGGCCCAGGCGGTGGGTTATCATCTCGTGGACTGGCACCCTGCGGGCGCGGATGAGGTCCAGGGCTACCGTAAGGTCCATCGGGGCGGCGCCGTAGGAGGGCATCAAGGTTATCCCGTTCCGCCAGAAGTCGTTGACGGGGATGGGCAGGTTGACGCCTGGTTCCGTAGGTGCGAAGAATAATACGGTACCTCCCTTATCAACCGATTGCAGTGCCTGGGTAAAGGCGGGGAGTGCACCCGTACAGACTATCACCAGGTCAGCAAGCCTATTCTCATTGACCCGGCGTACGAGGGCAGGTATATCTTCTTTGGCATGTGCCACGATGTCTGCCCCGAATTTCTTGGCCTGCTTCATACGGTGTTCATTCGTGTCAGTGGCAATAATGCGTCCTACATCCAGGGCACGGGCCAGGGCAATGTGGAGTATCCCGGAGATGCCACTGCCCATAACGAGTACGGTATGACCAGGCATCATGTCAGCAAGTTTCTGTCCACGCACGACGCAGGCCAGAGGCTCTATAAACGTCCCATCTTCAAGTGATACCTCGTCAGGGAGTAAGAACACGCCTCTATCCACGTTGATTGGCGGTACGCGTATGTACTCGGCAAAGCCCCCAGGATAGAAATTGGTGGTGTGCAAGGTCTCACAAGCCGTATGTTTACCGCCCAGACAGTAGCGGCACGTATTACAAGGGACGTGGTGTGAGACGAATACCCTCTGGCCAACCTTATAATTCCTTACCCCCCCTCCTACCTTGACAATCTCTCCGGTTATCTCGTGTCCTAGCACCAGGGGGGCCTTTTTAATGCGGTACCACTCCATGACGTCACTGCCGCAGATACCGCTTGCCAGCACCTTTACCAGCAGTTCGCCGGGGCCAATCTCCGGGGTAGGCATCTCCTCCAGACGGACATCACGGTTGTTGTAATACATTGCTATGCGCATAATCTGCCTATAATTAAATTTTGCGATCCTTTAATTTCTCCTGCACCCAGAGATTCAAGAGCGTATTTGCTGATATACCTCGCCGTTTAGCAAGGGCTTGAATCTTTGCCGCCAACTCTCTGTCTACTGCATAGTAGGTGGCCTCAGATTGTATATCAACTTCAAACTCCGCTGGTTTCGTTTTGTCCCAGTAATCGGCAAGGTCATGCGTGTCCCAAAATTCACCAATCTTATGGTAACTTCTTGCCTTTGATATGGGAGTTTTATTTTTGCTCATATCTTCTTCGCTCTGTACGGGTCATATCACGGGCGGACAGGATAAGTGCATGTCTATCTTTTTTGTGTACAAAAAAGATTATAAGGTATCTACCAGCCTTAGTGCGTCCAAGGGCTGCATAAACATTTTCCCCGGGGTAGTGTCCTTTTTCAACAAAACGAAACAAAGGACGCTTTGAAAAGACCTCTCGTACTTCATCCTGCTGAACATTGTGTTTTCGCCCAAGCTTCTCAACAACTGCATCGTACCAGATAAGACCTGTGATTTTCAATAGTATACGCTTTAGCTTTCAAATTTCTAAAAGTACAGTACCTCTCTAAATAAAATCTCAAACTCAGTTAAAGGGTAGGAGACCCATCTCCGGGGTAGGCATCTCCTCCAGACGGACATCACGGTTGTTGTAGTACATGGCTATGCGCATAGCTTATGTAGTCCGCCCTCGCCGGATTAAAGACCGTGGGAGGCAAGCTCCCACGCTATATTCTATCAATATTATATCTCCTGGTACCGCAGGGTGCGTCAGGACGCATCCTGTAGCCTGATTAATCAAACCCCTGAAGTTACCGGCCTACGCCCGCTCTTAATCTCGTTGTATATCTCATGGGCCTCCTGGGCGGTGGCGTTCTCATGGATGATGGCACGGATGGCCTTTATCATGGCCACCGGGTGTGGATTCTGCCAGATGTTACGACCCAGGTTCACACCTATGGCGCCCTTCTGCATACCGTCGTATACAAACTTCAGTACCTCAAGCTCTGAATCCGTCTTGGGACCGCCAGCTATGACTACAGGAACGGGGCATCCATTCGTAACCTTCTCAAAGTTCTCGCACCAGTAGGTCTTTACTACACGTGCCCCCAGTTCCGCCGCAATGCGACAGCACATACCAAGATACCTGGCGTCCCGTTTCTCTAACTCCCTGCCTACCGCAGTGACTGCCATCACTGGAATACCATGGTCCTCAGCCTCGTCCACCAGCCTCCCTAGATTCAGCAACGTCTGATGCTCATAATCACTGCCTATAAAGACAGACATGCCCACGGCCGACGCATTGAGCCGTACGGCCTCTTTTATAGAGGTCGTAATCCCCTCGTTGGCCAGGTCTTTACCCACCATGCTGGTACCACCCGACACCCTGAGGATGATAGGTTTCGTACTGGCGGGGTCTATGACCGAGCGTAATACCCCCCTGGTGCAGAAGACCGCATCGCAATAGGGCAGGAGTGGCTTAACCGTCTCCCAGGGTCTTTCCAATTTGCTGGTAGGGCCTTGAAAATATCCATGGTCTATAGGCATGAACAGGCAATGGCCATCCGGCTGTATTAACTGCGCCATGCGGTTCTTCATTCCCCAATCCATCTTCCAATACCTCCTTTTATCTCATTCCTCAGGCAGACCCGCCCTGGGTGGGCCTAACGATTAAATAACCTCTCTCTATTAACCAGTGATGAAATTGATATGTGGTATATTTACAATCCGTCTTGCATATCTTCCTTATCCCATCATACGCCTCAGACCCCTCCTTCTGGGCGTCCAGGTCCAACTGCACAGGACACTTCACGTCCTTACAGAATTCTCTACGTTTGTAATCAACGTATCCCTTTATTGACATGACTTATTCCCTGTTCCGCCTCAGGCGGATTACATTAAACGCCACAGTATAAAACAAAATGGCGGCAGGTTTGTCAACAACAAAAGCCGTGTTTTCTTGTCAACCTAATCCGCCTGAGACGGAGAAGGGTCCAGGAGATTCTTCGCTTCGCTCAGAATGACAAAAGCGGTAAAATACTACTTGCTTTGCTCAGCACCCCAACTGTCACCCTGAGCATAGCGAAGGGTCTAGTATATGTCAAAGGCTACCGTCCTTAACGTCCTGCATGAATGTCAGGATAGATGGGTCTCCCTTCGGGGGCTGGCTACCCGTACCGCATTGGGCGCGGAGTCGCTCAGGCTGGAACTGAGGCACCTGGAACAGGCTGGCTACTCCCTGGAGCACCATCCCCGCTACGGCTACCGCCTGAGAGGTGTCCCTGACAGGCTCCTGCCTGACGAGATCCAGATGGGACTACAGACCAGCATTATCGGACGCGACATCCTCACCTACGAGGAGATAGACTCCACAATGGACGCCGCCAGGGCCATGGCAGAGAAGGGGGCAAGGGAGGGTACATGCGTATTCGCTGAATTCCAGAGGCGGGGCAGGGGAAGGGTCAATCGCCGCTGGCTGTGCCCCAGATACAAAGGACTACTAGTGTCAATTATCCTCCGGCCGAAGATGCCCTACGAGAGGGTCCGCCTCTTATCTGGCACGGTAGCGGTGGCAGTGGCAGAGGCTATCAGGGATGAACTGGGACTTGAGGCCCTGATAAAGTGGCCCAACGACGTCCTGATAAACAACAAAAAGACCTGCGGGATACTGGTGGAGGCAGAGACCCCCAAAGGGAGGGGGGCTTACTTCCTGGTAGGGATAGGACTCAACGCCAACCTCTCCAGAAAAGAACTCCCAAGGGAGGTCATCTATCCGGCCACTTCCCTGCTCATTGAACTCGGACGGCCTGTAGACCGCATAGCTATGGCCAGGGCCGTCCTCCAGCACCTTGATAAGTGGTATAGACGCCTTAAGGATGGCGATTACAAGGGTATAAAAGAGCGCTGGGTACAACTCTCTCCAATAATCGGCCATAGGGCACTGGTGGAGGAAGAGGGGGTGGAATACACAGGCAGGATTATAGACCTCTCCACCACGGGTGGGGTGATTATGGAACTTGATACAGGACACAGAAAGACCCTCAGGTGGGA
>MHYW01000084.1 GCA_001828545.1 Planctomycetes bacterium RIFCSPHIGHO2_12_FULL_52_36 | reverse complement strand
CGGTGCTACCGCCTTGATTAACTTCTTCTACTACTAGTTCCTCCATCACAAACTCCCTGAGTTTTGCCTCCACCGTGGATTTAAGCGTCACCCTGGAGCCAGCACATTCGGCACAACTCCCCCTGAAGGAGACGTAGACTGTATTACCGTCCACGTCTATCAAATCCATATCCCCCCCGTCCATCATGAGCACAGGGCGTATGTCCCGCTCTATGGTCTCTTGTATCAACTGCATCTTGCGGAGGTTGCTCATCTTCTTGGATTTGGCGGGGACGGCTACGGGTTTTACCTCTTTCTCACATACCGTATCAATAATCCCCTGGATGTCTGGATGGCATGACTTGCATCCCCCCCCAGCCTTACAATAATTGGTAACCTGCTCAACGGTAGTAAGCCTGTTTTCCCTGACTACTCTTTCTATCTTTACGTCCGTTACGCCGAAGCACTTGCATACGATGACCCCCTCTTCTGTGGGGGCGGCCTTGTAGCCCCTGTAGTTGGCGATGGCGGACTCCAGGGCCTCTTTACCCATAACCGAGCAATGCATCTTTTCTGGCGGCAGGCCCCCCAGGAAATCGGCAATGTCCTGGTTGGTTATCTTTTCGGCCTCTTCCAGGGTCTTACCCATTACCATCTCCGTAAGGGCACTGGCAGAGGCTATGGCGCTACCGCATCCAAAGGTCTTGAACTTGGCGTCTGCAATGCGGTTCCCGTTCTTCTTGTCCAGTTTGAGGTAGAGTCTCAGGGCATCCCCGCAGGCGATGGCGCCCACTTCGCCTATGGCATCGGCATCCTTTATTTCGCCTACGTTCCTTGGGTGAAGGAAGTAGTCTTTTACTTTATCAGTATAATCCCACATTGAATTTATCCAGGGGGTTTAATCATTTTATTATATACAGGATTCCTTGTATCGTCAAGGATTAGACTGGAGAGGCAAGACTACGAGTGGACATATTTCCTGGCCAGGAGTGCCGCCCCTATGGCCCCGACTATCTGAGGCTCCTCGGGAAGGTTGACCTTCCTGTGAGACAGTTCCTGCTGAAGTTTCTCAACTACCCCCACGTTCTTCATCACCCCGCCGGTAAGGGTCACTTCTTCTTTAATATCCAGCCTCTGTACCAGACTCAGTACCTTGCGGGCTATGGCCGTGTGCAGGCCGCTGATGATGTCCTCTTTATTGTGTTTCTGGTGGATGAGGGAGATGACCTCGGATTCGGCAAAGACGGTGCACATACTGGAGATGTTTATCTCCGTGGTGGACTTTTGGGAGAGGGGACCCATCTCTCTTATGTCCACGTCCAGCACCCTGGCCATGACCTCAAGGAAACGGCCTGTACCTGCCGCACACTTGTCGTTCATGCAGAAGTCTACCACCCTGGGCCCACTGGGGCCGTCGGTCGTCAGGGCAACGGCCTTACTATCCTGTCCGCCAATGTCTATGATAGTCCTGGTATTGGGAAACAGGTAATGCGCGCCCATGGCATGACAGGTTATCTCAGTAACCTGTTTATTGGCGTAGTGGACGTTGTTCCGACCGTAGCCTGTCGCCACCGAGTAGGCTACGTCCTTCCTCACGAGCCGGGCCATATCCAGGGCTATATCAAGGGCCACCTCGGCCGTCTTTTCTATGTCTACCTGGGAGTCCAGTACAGAGTAACCCTTAATCCCTTCCTCTCCCAGTATTACTACCTCAGTAGAGACCGAGCCTATGTCTATACCTGCGGTGTACATAACTTTCTCCGTTTGATCTCCCCCTCCCTTGAGGGGAGGGGGTAGGGGGAGGGTGATATTCACCCCCACCCTTCCCTCCCCCATCAAGGGGGAGGGAACTTAAATTGCCTCTTCCTTCAATCTATCTTTAAACTCCTCCCACGGCACAAACTCCTCTGCCTCCTTTATAGCCTTTTCCAATTCTAGGGCGTCTTCAATTTCTTCCACGTACTCCATTAGGGCTTTAAACTCTTTTACGGGTAGTACCACTTCCAAAGGGTTACCCTCGGTGTCAGTAATATATCTTGTGTGGATTTTAATCATGGCTATAAGTCCTTTCTGGAATTATTACAGCTTCAAATCCATAAGTCACTTTCACCCCCTCTTTCCAGCCAGTACCTCAATAAAAGCATCCAGCCTGGTACGCACCTGCTCCTTTGAATAGTTTCTCTTATCAATGCACTCTAAGTCAAGTATATAAAAAGGCACGTCCATCTCCCTGCGCAGGCCATCTTTAACGAGCTGGGCCATGCTGTTGAAGTGACGACAGCCCCAGGGGGACATCCATATAATACCATCTATCTGGTAGTCCTTTACCATTTTGGCTACCTCCCTGGTCATACGCTCGTACGGGCCTATGGCGGGGTTGGCCAGTAGTTTTTCTGCCAGGCTCTTGAAGGGCTTTCCAGGGTCCATCTCCTTCCAGGTAATCAGGTTTACGCTCTCAAAGGCCACTACTGCCTTGTGGTGGCCCTCCAGATAATTGAATACCTCGTCGTTGTAATAAGGCCTGAGGTGGCACCACAGGAAGCGGAACTGCTCTGGCTCCACGGCCGCAACGCCTTTCTCTATCCTCTCTTCCAGTTCTTCGCAGAGTAGTCTTGAGATCCTCACCAGCTCGGGGGACCCCCAGAGCTGGGTGATGGAGGCAATGTAGTCTATGGCCTCACAGCCGAGCATGGGGGAAGGGACGTGCCTCCTCAGCTCGTTGGCCTTGAGGAGGTATCTTCTGGCCTCGTTGGAGCTCTGGATAATCTCTGAGAGCCGTTCCCTGTTAAATGGCTTTCCCATGACTTTAGCCAGTTCAATGGCAACCTCTTCAAGCTGTTCAGCCAGGGCGTCCACCGCCCACCCTGCCTCTGCCGCATAGGGTACGTGGAGGTAGAAATGGGGTTTCTTGTACTCTTCGGCGAAGATGTCAAATATCTTTGGGTCGCCGTCGCAGTAATAAGAGGTGGATACCAGGGCATCCGGCCTGGGGAGTATGTCCTTGTGTGAGGCCCCCAGGACGGCTCTCAGGAAGGTGCAGGAGTCCCTGGAGTAACCGCATCTCTCTGAGGCGTCCAGCATCGGCGGGCATATATCCACGGCTGAGGCCACTGCGCTGAAGCTCTCAACGTAAAGGGGGATGGCCCCGAGGGAGTATATTATCTCGGAGGGGACAAAGGTGCTCTTCCACACCACGCTTGAGCCCTCCCTGAAGCTCTCCAGCAGGAGGCGGAACATGGCCCTCTCTCTGGCCTGGGAACTCTTTAATGGCGAATAACCACGGGGCCTCTTGAGGCGTTTCTGGAACTGCAGGGTAAAGAACTCCCTCTGCCTTTTTCTCTGGTCTTCTACGATGGTCATATTAACCTACGCGAGAGCGGTAGCCGCAGTCCGCCTGAGGCGGATTAGCCTGCGTAAGATACCGCAACCTGAAGGTTGCGGCTACTTTATTAACCCAGCATCTCAGTAAAGGCCTGCACCCTGGTCTCTATCTGACCTACGTTGGTCAGGAAATTCTCTGCCTCTATCAGCAGGACGGGATAGCCTGCCTTCTGGAACTTGTTCCTTATAAAGGGATACTCAAAGAGGTAGATGTCATCAAACTTCAGGGTAAAATAGATGACCCCGGTTACGTCGTATTCCTCGGCCAGCTTGTGCAGGTATCCCCAGCGGGCCCTGGTATCAGCCATCCTGGCAGTGGGGATGTCCAGGTATCTCCTGGCGAGGGCGTTGAGTGGCTCTGGGCTGTCCTCCTCAACAAGGTCAGAAAAATACTGCATACCTGTGCATAAGTCCTCACAGACCACCTGGGCGCCCAGCCTTTCTATGAGCGAGATTAGTCCTGGTGAACCCAGGGGGCTCCCCGTGAGCATAAGTCTTGGTCCTACGGCACCATTGCACCGGGCCGTCTCCAGTTCCTGGAGGATTAGTCTGAGCCTCTGGTTCACGTAGGATTTATCATTCCTCTGGGCCCAGGATACCACGTCAAAGAAGTCATGTCCCGATAGGGGTGGTTTTTTCTGCCTCCTCAGCCTGGCCAGCCGTTGCAACAATATCCTCGTCTCATTACATAGTCCTATGGCCTCTCTTAGACCCTCTGGAGATATTCTTACGTCCAGGGCCACCTCCATCTCTCTCATCAAGGCAGAGAGGGCAAGGGAGAAGGCCCTGACCCTTAGTGCATCCGCCCCCTTAGGGACGTCCAGGAAGAATACCTTCTTGGGTTCACCACGGTCGGGAGTGGCCCATGCCACCCTCCAGGCGTCGTAGAGCCTGCGGTGGGCATCGCTGACGTTGGCCACTATCACGCCTTCCAGGAAGCTGTATTCCCCCTCTATGGCCCCCTCCAGGCTGTCCAGCACGGAGGGGTCAAAGGTCTTGGGCAGATAGGCACTGGCCCGCTTAACGGGTTTTCCCCTTCCTAGGAGGCGATAGGGGAGTCTCCCTGCCCCAAGGATTATCTCCTCAGGGACGTGGATGGAGAGGTACCCTATCTTCCCCCTCGTAGGGGCAGGTTTCAAACCTGCCCCTACATCCTTTAAATATTCCTTCCACATCTAAAAAATATTAGCATATCTCCTGAAGATGCGTCAATCACATCTGCTCTTTAAATCTTAACTGGAGCATATCCCTTAGCCTCATCGCATTCTTGACGGCAGAACCCCCGTGACAGTTGTTGAAGAAGACAAACGTGGTGTCAGTAAGGCCGGTAACCTCCTGTATGGGGAGGAGGAACTCCTGGAGTTCTCCCTCACTATAAAGATAATCATATCTCACCGAGGCAGGGACGTTGAACCAGTTGGGGTTCCTGCCGTGGAGGCGGAAATACCCGATAGGTGAGGTGGTCTTGGGGTTAAAGGGCATGAGTCCAGGGAGCCTGGGTTCGTCTACCACGCAGTACCCCAGTCCTTCCCCCTTGAGGAACGCCAGGGTAGAGTCCTTATGCCAGGCCTGGTTTCTGAACTCTACCGCTACCGGCATGTTGGCCGTCCTGTCTTTAAAGGCCCTCAGATAATCAAGGTTCTCCTTTGACGGATGGAACCAGGGGGGAAACTGGGCCAGGATGCAACGGAGTCTCCCTCCCTCCTTTAGGGGTTTCATGGAGAAATTGAATTTCTCAAATACGTCTCTATTGTCCAGTAGGGGCGACCGGCCGGTCGCCCCTACTTTATCCCATATCTCGTGTGTCATGCCCTTAAAGGCCTTCACCGTGAACTCAAAATCTTCCGAGGTCTTTTTTGCCATCCCCTCCATGCTCTTGGGGGAGGGCAGGGTATAGTAGGTGGAATTTATCTCCAGGCACTTGAACCCCAGTTCCTTCTCGTAGTAGGAGAGCAT
>MHYW01000083.1:705-6372 GCA_001828545.1 Planctomycetes bacterium RIFCSPHIGHO2_12_FULL_52_36 | reverse complement strand
CAGGCTTCGCCGACCTGATGAAAAAGTTCAAGCCAGACCAGTGCGAGGAGTGCCACCTGGAGGTGACCCCTGGCTGGACACACCAGTGGGAGGATTCCGCCCATGCCAATCCCAGGAATACGCCCTATCGTGCACAGAAGACGGCAGAGATAGAGAAGCTCCTGGGCAGGTCCATCACCAAGGTGGGCTGTGCAGAGTGCCACGGCTCAAGCCACGACAAGTTGCAGATGCCTATCGTGGAGAATTCCTGTGGCCACTGCCACAAACAGCAGATGGACGAGTTCGTTACAGAGAAGAAGGACGGCAGGCCCAGCCACTTTGCATCCTGGCAGTCCGAGGTAGTACCCCCCTGGTATATTGAGGCCTACAGGAGGGGCGATGGCGTGTCCCAGATTGGTTGCGACATCTGCCACCCTGAGATGGAGAGGTGCGACGGCTGTCACATGAGACACCTCTTTGACGCCAAAGAGGCCAGGCAACCAGAGACCTGTGGAAAGTGCCACATGGGCTACGACCACCCGGACTACGAGTCCTACACGGAGTCCGCCATGGGTGTAACCTATCATGCCACTAGTCATGAGTGGAATATGAACATACCCATGGAGCAGGTGAAACCCGGTAAGGATTGGAGAGGTCCAACCTGTGCCTACTGCCACATGTACCAGGGCGGTGGGAAGTTTGGCCATAACGTCACCAACAAGGGCATCTGGCGTATGGGCGTCTATAAGCCCAAACAGAGGAACTACGAGTACAAGTCCAGCCTCAAGGACGCCCCGTACGGGATAAACGTCCCGCCTCTGAACAAGGTGATAGACCTTGATTCTCCAGATAACAAGGCCAAGAGGCAGAAGTGGATAGAGACCTGCTCCAAGTGCCATAGCCCAAGGTTTGCAACGATTTACCTCAGCCAGACCCTGGATGAGTACATGCTCCTGGGCTGGCAGAAGACCGATGCAACTATGGCGGTGGTAGACGGTCTTTTCAAGGATAACTGCATAGTCCCAGGCCCAGATAACCGTGACCCATTCTGGATTGGGGACAAGATAGCGGGTATACTTGGTCCGGAGGCATTAGGACCCGTCCTGTATCCCTTATTCAATGAGAAGAAGGGCTACTTCCCGCTGTATGGTCCCATTCTGGGGACAGGACATCATTACGTTACAGGTCCTGGCAGGCCCAACAATGTTGAATTACTGCTGGAAGAGCAGTGGTTCGGGGCCTTCCTGAGGGGTTACAAGGGTACGGCCCATGCCCAGCAGGATTACTCCTGGTGGTATGGTTGGGCGCCTATGATCCAGAACCAGGCCAAGGTTCAGGACTGGGCTGTTCAGTTGAGGAGGATAAAGGCCCTAGAGGACAAGGCTGGGATAAAGTCAGATGGAACACTGCCCAGCGACAAGATGATCTACGGCAATACTCCTCTTTACACGGACGGTTTACACAGGAAGTAGTTAGTGGTCTTTCTTGGGTCGTCCGCCTCCGGCGGACGACCCATTTATTTTCCCGTTTTTTCCTGGAATTTCATCTTGCATAACAGGTATAATCCGCATGCCTACCGCATTATACTTGTGCGGATGTCCTGGAAATTGGGTGTTATCGCCTGTACCTATCCGGAATAACATCAAAAAGGACTGCCTGTAATAATAAGATGTTTGGTGAAGGAAGAGGAAGGGGATTTTTATGCCGATAAGCGGACAGACAGGTACCGTTGCCTCTATAAACCTGAAGGTCTCCGTAGAGCTCAGGCCAACCGAACTCTCCCTGAGCCCCCGAGGCAAGATAGTCGTTACCCTCCCAGGTCTAAAAATAAGATTGTCAGAAATAGGTATCGGATTGTTATTCCTGCCCCTCCTCCGCCTGGGCGGCTTTGAGATAACCACAGAGTCTGCCAAATTGGAGGTGAACTTCACGGACACCATCATACAGACCCGCCTGGAGAGGGCCGGGCAGTTACAGGTCATTGCCAGCGGAGAAATCAAGGCCAATGCTACCCTGGAAGGGACTGGGGAGGTCAATACAGGCCCATTCAAGCTGGAAGTATAGTATAGTAGGGGCAGGTCTTGCACCTGCCCATCGTCTGGTGGTCAATACAGTCCCCCTCAAGGTTGAGGTATAAAAAGGGGTGTCATGTACAAAATCTTGTGGATTTTGTAGACGTTATAGATACAATGAACTCTAAAGATACTAGAACCAGCCCAAGAATTTTGTAGTTTTTTTGCCTTAGTCAGAGAAACCAAGAGGAGAAGATACCCATGCCTGTAAAGGGATTCACAGACGCTACTACAACACTTAATCTAAAGAGTGCAGTTAATGTACAACCCACTGAGTTGAAGCTGCAACCCAACGGCAAGATTACCATAGGGCTGCCAGGGTTAAGGGTAAAATTGCCCAACATAAAGATGAAACTCTGGTTTATGCCCTTTGTAAGTGTCAGTGGTATTGAGATATGTACAGAACCTGCAAAGCTGGAAGTCAACCTGTCCGATACGGTAATGGTGGGGAAGATAGAAAAACCTACCTTCATAGAACTCCTCACCAACGGTGACGTCAGGGCCCGCGCAGATTTGGAAGGGGGCGGAACCTTTACAGGCGGTCCCATTACCCTCCAGGCGTAGGGGCACGGCGCACCGTGCCCATTAGGGCCAGGGGTCAGGGGATAGGGGAAAAACGATATTGTAAACTGGAAATTGTAAATTTTAAATTTACAATTTTCAATCTCCTCTCTTCAGTTCTACAATCCCCAATCCCTGCCCCCGGGCAGATTGGGGCCAAATAACCTACCAGAAAGGCTGACCTTCAGACACAAGTTCGGACGTCATATAACCGCCTTTGCAGTACCGTGTACTTACGCATTGAGTAGGGGCACGGCGCGCCGTGCCCCTACGTACTTGCCAAAAATTTTCCTCTTGACAAACAATTAAAATTTTGTATACTCCTCCCCGGCTGGGGATACGTTAGAAGGGAAGTGTTGTTTTCACGGGAGAGTTATTCCCGTTGACGGGCTTACTAACGTAAAAGGGGATGCTCCAGCTACATGGGGACTTTTGCTAGAGTAAAGTGTTGCGTAAAAAATAAGAGTAGCTCTTCCGAGGGGCTGGGACCCTCATGCCTATATCTTTCTCACCTAAATTTCAGCGTTACCTGCACAACCATTTTCTCAACGCCTGAATGCCTAACCTCTTATTATCCGGACAATTTTAATAAGCATTGGGGGCAGAGCCCCAATGCTATAGCCCTGGTGCTCCGCCACCAGGGCTTCTTTAACCGTAGCAAACGTAATGTTTTACAGATTTTGTAGATAGAGAAACCCAGTGGATAGATTCCCTCCAGTAGGGAGGGTATCCGTGGCCCGATAAAGGCCAGAAAGGAGATGGAGATGCCGTTATTTCTCCGGTTCGTTTTTGCGGTAGTGGTGGCATTACCCATTGCGCTGCTATCCAGTGATGCAGGGGCCATACCGGTCTTTGCCAGGAAGTACCAGACCGCCTGCACCACCTGTCACTATGCGGCCTTCCCCCAGTTGAATGCCTTTGGCAATGCCTTTAGGGACAGGGGCTATAGGATACCTCCTGATGACGAGGTATACGTGAAGGATACCCCAGTAAGCATGGGGGTAGAGCCCTGGAAGAAGTTGTTCCCCCACGCCGTCTGGCCAAGTGATATGCCAGGCCTACCACCATTGAGCATTGTTGCGTTCTCTAATTTCACTTATAATCCCCATCGTCGTACGCACACAGGGGAGACCGGTTTTGATGGTATAGGGGAGGTAGAACTCTTGACCTCCGGCACCTATGGTGAGAGCCTGAGCTTCTTTGGTGCCCTGGGACTTTATGGGAGGAACGACTTTACGCCCAGCCGTACAGAGTTGGAGAGGATGTTCTTCATCTATAGCCCGCAATTCCGTGGCCTAGCCCATCACGTCAACTTCCAGGTGGGTCGTTTTGAACCCCGTGCGGCGCCATTTAGAGACCACGTGGACCTGATGACCAGTGGCGTCTCCCCCGACCTGGCCAATACCTGGGCAGTGGTGCCGGCCAGTAACTATACCGCCTTCTTCCCGAGCCAACAGGGTATAGAACTCTTTGGTGGATGGAACGGACCGGGTGGGAAGGGCGGCCTCAGTTGGGCCGCAGGTGTGGTAAACGGTTCGCCCACTGACATGGCCGTTGATAATTTCACGAGTTCCACCTATCCCAGGGTGGGTAGCCTGATGAACATGTCGGCCATTAAGGACGGCGTTGAGTCGGCATTTACTGGCAAGATGGACGTGAATGGTTCAAAGGACTACTATGCCCGACTGCAGTATAAGCTTGGTGGCATGGGTGTACTGGGTAGTTCCAGCCAGGAGGCCTCCCTCAAGATGGCCCAGAACTGGCAGGACCCCTCCGTAACCTTTGGTACGTTCTTCTACAGGGGTGTTACCGGGGCCTTTGATGACATTACTGCTCCTGTATTTAGTGGTGCTGGGGCTAATTACGGCAAGAACAGCAACCGTTTCTGGCGCTACGGTGGTGAAATCACTGGAAACTGGTGGAACTTACAGCTAACCGGTGCGGCCACCCTCTACAGGGACAAGGTCCAGGGAGGTGTGTGGGCGCTTAATAGGGATGGGACGAGGGTGCAGGGTTGGGATTTTGACACTAACATCTACACCGCCAAGCTGGACTACGTGGCCCTGCCGTGGCTGGTACCGTCCTTCAGGTTTGAGAACGTGAACCCCGACTACGACGTGGCGGATTGGAAGAGTTTCAACCGCTACTCGGCGCTGGTAAGTGCATTGGTCAGGGCCAACGTCAAGGTAACCTTCTCTGGCGTCTTCGTTGGTAATCAAGAGGGAGAAAGGATACCTGCCCTGGACAACAGTTATAATCTAGGGTTGCAGTTTGACTTCTAGTCAATTGGGCTTTGTAGGGGCACGGCGCGCAGTGCCCCTACGTATCAAGCTTGTGGAACAGTGTAGAAATGGTTGTATCCCATTGAACTTTGGGTAAGGAAACCCCCTCCCCTGGTGGGAGGGGGAAGGGGGAGGGGGATACACCCCCACCCTTCCCTCCCCCCTCAAGGGGGAGGGAAAATAAGTAGTAAAGGCAGTTAGACGATGTCCGAACTTGTGTCTGAAGGTCAGTATCCCAGACTTGTTTTTCTGGGGAGATTGGTTTAGTATAACGGGCAGGTATGAGTGGCCTCCTTTCGCTATTACTCAATTCAGTCGCCCTACCTGCCCGTTTTTGTGGGTATAGGGTAGTTGTATCAGTTCTGTCATTGCGAGAGGAGCGAGGTAATCCCCGGATAATGAGAAGTGATTATTTCGGGGTCAGTCCCCTTGCCTCGCACCTTATCCGGTACGGGGCCGCAATGATGAAGGCTTTGAAAAACTGCCTCTGGTTCTGTAGGCTTGCAGTACCCTTTTGGCCTGCCATTATCCTAGGGATAACCTGGGCCGCCCCCCTGGCCTTACTTGAGGATTCCATCCTTCTTAAAGGTCAAGGCCCTGGCGGCGTCGTAAAGGAGATAAGGGCAAAGGTGACAGAATTAAGACCCGACCACGTTACTGCCATTATTTCTAAAGAGGAGGTAACCTCTGCCAGCTACTCTATGGAGGACAAGGAGGGGTATCTTGACAAGGTCTCCTTCGGTCCGGTGGAGATAGCCTGCAAGGTTATGGAC
>MHYW01000083.1:0-683 GCA_001828545.1 Planctomycetes bacterium RIFCSPHIGHO2_12_FULL_52_36 | reverse complement strand
AAGGTTATGGACATGGGTGAGAGCACCATGGTAGTGGGGATACCCAGGGAGGCGATTGCCTCCGTGAGGGTCTCTTTCCAGAAGGAGCAGGGGACTAAGACGGCCTCATCCTCTCCGCCTAAGGCGGATGATGGGTCGGGCCAGTCAAAGGCGGAGGCCGCACTTGGATCTACCTCCCTCCAGGAACTCAAAGAGGAGCTCAAGAGGGAATTAAGGGAGGAGATGGGCGTAGAGAAGAAGCAGGAAGAAAAGATTATCATTGCGGCGACTACGGGGAGGGTGGAGGGGAGGATAACCCGTGGTGGAAACCCCCTGCCTGGTTGTAAGGTCAAGATTGTCCTGATGGTGAAAAGGGGAGGGGCCTTATTCGGTAAATTCACTGCCAAGAGTGATGCACCTGAGTTTGAGGCAGAGACTGATAGGGACGGCAAGTACGTCTTTCAAGATATACCTGAGGGGGATTACAAGCTCTTCTGGAGGCCCCCCGGGGAGGATTCCTGGATAAGGAGGATGAAGATGGATCCAGACGTCCTTGTCCAGGCCGGGAAGACTTGTACCCCTAAGGCCGTAGACACCGGCCGTGCCACGGTTAACTGATGGCTTACCAATTGAGGGATGGGTAAAGGGATTGCAAGATAGTTGAGGATATTAAAATAAACCCTAATTCTGCCATACGGAGGAAT
>MHYW01000082.1 GCA_001828545.1 Planctomycetes bacterium RIFCSPHIGHO2_12_FULL_52_36 | reverse complement strand
GTGCAGTACACCAACGGTATAGTGGACTTTGTACAGGAGAACTGCATAGGGTGTCAGTTCTGCGTGATAGGGTGTCCATTTAATGTCCCGAGGTTAAGCCCCAGGAGCCAGAAGGTATACAAATGTACCCTGTGTTCGGACAGGGTATCGGCAGGGCTAGAACCGGCCTGCATAAAGGCCTGCCCTACGGGATGCCTCCAGTTCGGTACTAAAAGACAGATGCTGGAAAGGGCCATGAAGCGGGTGAGGCAACTAAGGGCACAGGGTTTCAGCCAGGCGTTGGTCTATAACCCCCCAGGCGTCATGGGCACCCATGCCATATACGTCCTGCCCTATGGCAACAGGCCTGAGGACTACGGCCTCCCCAGAGACCCAAGCGTCCCGTGGGTAGTCTCACTGTGGAAGGGGCCGCTGAAGACGGTTGGGAGTGCACTGCTAATAGGCGGTGTCCTCGCCGCAGGATTACATTATCTTAAATTTGGGCCCCAGAGGGTAGAGAAGAAACCCCTGGTAATAGAGAGACACTAACAGGGTATAGATAGAACTGAGTATAGCCGCAGAGATACCCTCCCCCTAGAGGGGGGAGGGAAGGGAGAGGGTGAACACACCCCCTACCCCCTCTTTCCCTCCTATTAAGGAGGGTTAGGGAGGTGTTAGAGGGGAGAACACCCTCCCCCTTCCCCCTCCCCTCAAGGGAGGGGGAAATTAAAGGCACGTTAGCTTTTTGCAAAAATCGCTAGACTGGGAATGAAACCGAAGAGGCGTAAAAAGAGAGTTACAAAAAAAGTTCCAGGGGATGCGGAGATACAGAGGTACAACCTCAAGGAGAGGCTTATTCACTGGACGGTAGCAACGTCCTTCCTCTACCTCCTGCTCTCCGGTCTGGCCCTGTATTCCCCCAGGCTCTACTGGATTTCCTCCCTCCTGGGCGGAGGGACCAATATAAGGATATGGCACCCCTACGCCGGGGTGGTATTCTTCCTGGCAGTTACTATTATGACCGTCAACTGGCGGAGGTGCCTATGGCTTTATCCCGAAGATTGGGAGTGGATTAGATACACCTGGAGCTACATAACACGTGGGGAGGAGGGGGTGCCCGAGTCGGGACGCTTCAATGCGGGGCAGAAGACCCTCTTCTGGATGCAGGCCCTTAGTGGTCTTGTGCTACTCCTATCCGGGATAGTCCTGTGGTTCCCCGACAAGTTCTCATGGGAAGTCGGACTGGCAGGTATTCTCACACACGAGGTCTTTGCCATCGTCTCAATGGGGTGCATAACCGTCCACCTGTACATGGGGCTTTTTGCCACCCCCGGGGCACTGAGGGCCATGGTAGAGGGCAAGGTCACCGGGGCCTGGGCCAGGACACACCATGCCAGGTGGTACAGGAGGGTAATGGGTATATCACTATGACACAAGATAGCGAGGCAATAGTAGGGGCAGGTTTGAAACCTGCCCCTACCTGGGATTTAAAGATAGAACGTTGTAAAGTCCTAGCCGAACGTTATCCTTTCGCCAGGGAGATACTGGACTTTTACCTGAAGCTCCTTACCTTTCAGAAGGGGCTTTATGAGGAGGTGAAAGGGAATAAGGCGGCATTTACCATTGAAAAGGTAGGGCATCCGCCTCAGGCGGACGACGTGCCCCTACTTAAGAAGGGCCTGAAGGCACTCCTCCCTCACTCCCCATCCCTCCTCTCTATTGCCAGGGAAGGGCCCCCGCTCCTGGCCGCTATAGCTAAAGAGGTCTCCTCGTGGGGACAGACCGCTTGGGAGGCCGCTATTGAAGATTACCAACGGTCAGCATACAGGGCACAACCACTGTTCTTCTTCTCCAGGGTACTGCTCCAACCTTATCTCCAGTGTGCCATTGAAGAGGTAGGGGCGTATTGCAATACGCCCCTACGAACTAAAAAAGACGACCACGCCCAAAGGGCAGATACGCCAGTGGAAACCCGTTGCCCCTTCTGCGGGCATAGACCTCAAGCAGGTTGTCTCCGCCCTATGGATAATGCCTCCCAGCGTTTTCTGATATGCTCCTTCTGTCACGGAGAATGGCCCTACCAAAGGCTCTCGTGTTCGAACTGCACCGAATCAGATAAGACAAAACTCTCTTATATTGTGGCAGAAGGGTGGCCTGCCGTAAGGTTGGACACGTGTGAGACCTGCGGGCAATACATAAAGACCATAGACCTTGGAAAAGACCCTGAGGCCGTGCCGGTGGTGGACGAACTGGCCACTATCCCCCTGGACGTCTGGGCCAGGGAGAAGGGCTATGAGAAACTGGAATTAAATCTGGTAGGGATATGAAAACTAGGGATTAGGGGCCAGGGGACAGGGATTAGTAGGGGCGGGTTTGAAACCCGCCCCTACTTGAGCATATAGCAGAAAACAGGTAGAATGTGTCTATGAAACCAGAAACTCGTTGGAACGTCCCATTAGCCTTCCTTTACCTCTTTCTTTTTTTGGGTGCAAACGACCCCCAGGTCATTATCATGGAGAAACTAACGGCCCTGGAGGAGACCTTGCACGAGATGGCCCTGAAGCTGGAAGGTCTGGAAAAGAGGCTGACAGCCCTGGAGAAGGGCACTACCCAGCCCCCGAAGACCACAAAGGCCCCTTACGCTCCACTTAAGAAGCCTGGGTTTGTTGACATCGGACAAGGCCTGACGGTAGTCAACCTTGTTTATAAACCAGTCCTCAACGACACGGTCTTTACGGGGGAACTGGAGAACGGTAGTTCCAAAGACTATCAGTTCGTCCTCTTTAACGTAGAGGTACTGGACGCCAAGGGTAGGGTGCTGGGGGCCAATGCCGCCTACGTGATGGATATCCCTATGGGGGCAAGGCAGTCCTTTGAAGTGACCATCTATGGGGTGAGTGCCAAAGATATTAACCGCTACATCATAAAGTACGTTAAGGGGTCTTAATAAAGCAGGGGGCAGGGGTTAGGGGTCAGGGGTGGATTAGTCTCTGGGTTAATTCCACGAGCCTTTCGGCGATTTCCTTCTTGGTGTTGGCCTGGGCCTCTAGTCTCCCGCCTGGGCCGAGGAGGTAGGCCAGATGTTTATCATCGCTAATATCCTTCAGGTCATTGGCAACTACGACCTCGGCTCCCCACTGTCCCATCGCCTGACGGCCTATCTCAAGCAGTCCCTCCTTAGTCTTACCCACCTCCAACTTGAAGCCCACCAGCAGAGACCCAGGCCACCAGGCCCTGATGCGGTCTATCACCTTGGGCGTGGGCACCAGCCTTATTGTCCAGTCCCCTGTAGAGGACACCTTCCCATCTATCACCCTCTCCGGGGCGTAGTCTAATACGGACATGGCGTGGACAATCACCTGGAAGTCCTGCCCTTTTAGGCCCTCCAGCTCACGGAGGAGGTCTTCTATCATGGTAACTTCAATGGCCTTTGCCCCCTTTTCAGGTCGTTCACTTCCTGTCCCATAAATAAAGGTAACCCTCGCCCCCTTCTTTATAAACTCTGAGGCAATCTCTTTCCCCAGTCTGCCAGTGGAGGTGTTGCTGATATAACGGATGGCATCCAGGGGGGACCTGGTAGGGCCGGAGGTGATAAGGACATTGGTCTTCTTCATCAAAAACCTAACTTAGGGAATCGGGAGTAGGAAGCAAAAAATCCAAATGTCAAAGCTCAAATACCAAAGGAGTTTTCATTTGTCATTTGGGCTTTGGGCTTTGGATTTCATTTGTCATTTGGATTTTGGCATTTGAACTTTCGTTGCTGACCCTAATCCCTGTCCCCTATTACTTAGGCTATTCCCTGTCAAAGAAGATATTCTTCCCGGTGGCCGAGAGGGGGATACCCACCACGACGTCGCAATCACATACCCCCATCTTCCTGGCCGCCACCCCCACACGGTACATGATCCTGTTATCTACGTTGAGCATGGACAGGGTCTTTACGGCGGAGCCTACGGCAATACCCAAGTCCTGCAATCTCCAGGCACACTGCGGGCCTTTGAATTCCTCCCCCTCCCTGGGCACCCTCTCTTTACAGGTATCAAACCCACATGCCCCACAATTCAGTCCACAATGGGTCGCATCCTTCATCCCTATAAGGAGAACCGCCGAGGAGTTCTTTACGTTATCTCCATCCCTGTCAAAGTTACCCCGCCCCGTCCTTTGTCCATACTCTACTATGGCCTGGGCCAGACGGCGCAGTTCCTCCCCTTCCAGTACCTTTATCTTTATGAAATCTTCCCCCTTGGACTTAGGGGCAGTCCTTGCCGATAGTGCCGCAAGCTCAGCCGCCGTCCTTAACCCCCGTACCTCTTCCACCCGACACCCCTCCTTACCCACAATAAACTGTCCGCCTTAAGTGGGGGCACGTTGTCCACCTGAGGCGGATGCCCCTACTGCGTATAGCAAAAAGACAAAGTATCCTCTGCAAAAGGCTTCTGTGCCTTCAGTTTCCCCCTCCCTTGAGGGGAGGGGGAAGGGGGAGGGTGGATATTCACCCCCACCCTTCCCTCCCCCATCAAGGGGGAGGGAATTTAGGTTGCTACCTTTTCAGAGGTCTCACAAGGTGTTTTCCTGTCTACTGTCTACTTATTTCTTGCCTGGGAACCTGGTCCACCCTGAGAGGAGTTCTACCAGGAGCCTCACCCCTGCACCTGTACCCCCCTCCCTCCAGTAAGGGCCGTTCTTGTCTGCCCATGCAGTGCCGGCTATATCCAGGTGTACCCAGGGGGAGTCTTCCACAAATTTCTTGAGGAAGCAGGCACCCACGATAGCCCCTGCCACCCCAGGACCTGCGTTCTTCATATCTGCTATATCACTCTTTATTAGTTCGTCATAATCATCCCATAGGGGGAGTTCCCAGACCCTCTCCCATGAGGCATTTCCTGCCTCTTTTATCCTCTTTTTTAACTCCTCGTTATTCCCTATCATCCCTGTGGCGGTATTACCCAGGGCCACCACGCAGGCCCCTGTAAGGGTGGCCAGGTCTATTATTGCCCTGGGTTTGTATCGCCTGGCATAGGCCAGGGCATCTCCCACTACAAGCCTCCCCTCGGCGTCTGTAGTAATAATCTCTACGGTCTTTCCACCAAAGCAGGTAACAATATCTCCCGGGCGGCTAGCCGTACCGCTGGGCATGTTCTCAGCCAGGGGTAGTAATCCTATTATATGGAGCGGGAGCTTCAGCCTGGCCAGCGCCCTGATGGCCCCCAACACGGTGGCCGCCCCCGCCATGTCCCCTTTCATTTTATCCATATCTCTTGAAGGTTTTATAGAGATACCGCCGGAATCAAAGGTGATACCCTTGCCCACCAGGGCTACGGTATCGCCCCTCCCTCTTGTGCCGTACTCAAGGGCTACAAGCTGTGGGGGGTTACTGCTCCCCTT
>MHYW01000081.1 GCA_001828545.1 Planctomycetes bacterium RIFCSPHIGHO2_12_FULL_52_36 | reverse complement strand
CTTGCCTCGTGCTTTTCAAGGACGGCCAGTACCCCTCTCCGCTTTTGTTCTTCTAATCCCTCCATATATTCAAGGATAGGCACGTTAGGTACGTCAGCCTCCCTCCTTACGGCCTCAAAGTCCACATCACATTCCGTGATGGTGCCGTCCATATCAAAAATAATGCCTTTTATACTCAACCCGCTATCCTCACATTTAGTAATGCCACGCCAAAAAAGCTATTTTACCTCTTTTCTCTCCTTTTTAAAACTGCCAAATCCACTAATTTGTGTGGTGGAGGGATTCCTTGTAATATAAGCACAGGCACTCCTCCAGGTCAATACTAAATCCTTTAAGGCTTGAAGGGGCTAGCTTTTTTTATTACATCATGTGTATAATTAACGACAAAGGTTTATATAGATAGGTGCTAATGCCCGTCCTGAACGTGACAGAGGAAAAGGGGTGCGATGAAATCAGGCATAAATAAGCCAGCTGGGTTATGGTTTGCCAAGGGGGCCCATCACATGGAGAGCGCCGTCTCCCTTTATGATGAGGAGGGCTATACGGACATAATAGGGCTCCACGTCCACCAGGCGGTGGAGAAATACCTCAAGGGCTACCTCCTCCTGAAGGGGGCTACGCCGGGGGATACCCATGACGCAGTTAACCTACTTAAAGAGGCATGTAGGTATGACAAGACCTTTGAGAAATACCTCACGCCCTGTCAGGGTATGAACTGTTACTATCTGGACAACCTCTTCCCTGCCTCCGAATATTCAGAACCCACAGGGGAGGAGATAAAAGGGTATCTGGACGTGGCATGGGAGATAATTAATAGGGTGAAGGAGGTAACGAAGTAGCTATATTATGAGATTACCCTGTTTACTTCTATTACCCACCCGTCAGATTCTCTTACCCACCTTTTCCTCAAGAGGTTTTACCTGAATCCCCTCCTAGTCTCCCCTGGTCCAGGGGAATAAACGGCCTCTTAAGGCCCCCACAATCTTTTAATAAAACTTCCAATCTAGGCCAGGAGTGGCCCTGCTACCCCTTTAGAAAGGAGATAACTAATGTTGTATTGCTTCTCCATAAAACCCAGTGGAGTAATTGTGCTGTTGAGAGGCATTCTATCTGCAGTCCTTTTCCTGTCCCTGAGCCTTCCTGTTTGTGCAGGCGAGATAATCAGCGTTGCAGGAGACCCATGCACCGTCCCGGTAATGGAGAAACTGGCAGAGGCCTTTGCCAGAAAGGATGATACGTACTTCAGCCTCGCCTCAGGGCCTTGCATGAGCGGCGTGAAAAAGGTGGCCGATGGTGAGGTGATGATTGGGGTCAGTACACAAAACATGGCAGAACCCCCTGAAGGCTGTAGTAATACAGTAATTGCTAAGGCCCCAATCGTCCTGATTGTGAATAAAAAGAACAAGGTAAAGAATCTCTCCCTAGGACAACTAAAGGAGATTTTTTCAGGGGAGATTACAAACTGGAAGGAGGTGGGGGGCAAGGACCTTCCCATAAAGCTGGTGATGCTTGAACCATGCGTCATGACAACCCTGTCCAAACAGGTCTGCCACTATGGAGCAACCGTAGAAACAAGAAAAGTCTTACCCTTTGTAAGGGTAAATGCCGTAAAGGACACCAATAAACTGGTGGAGGAGGACGTGGCCACCCTCGGTCAGACCCTTTATGGCTACGAGTCTTCAAAGGTCAGGGTATTGACCATAGATGGCTACCTTCCTGGCAGAGACACCTTTCCGTCCAGGTACAATCTCTATGAGGATTATAACCTAATCACGTTAGGCGAGCCCGCCGGGAAGGTTAAGGAGTTTATTGACTTCGCCCTTAGCCCACAGGGGCAGGAGATAGTGGCTGGGTTGAGACATATCCCTGTGAGGCCCTCAAGATAACCCATAAAGGGTGTAGGGGCACGGCGCGCCGTGCCCCTACATTGAAGAGAGGGGGAAAGTTAAAGGGGCTTATTTGGCTTTTTCAGAGGTCTCAGACCGTAAAAGATTGTAAAAAGGAGAGAAACGTGGAAAAGTTTTTTTGTGTACTCCTAATACTTCAGATATTGTCAATCTTCTGCTTCAGGGAGTGCCACGCAGGCCCATATCCCAACCCTAATATATTGGTGGAGACGGACTGGTTGGCCACCCGCCTGGAGGACGCTAACCTGCGTATCGTGGATATGCAGGAGACCAGGGAGGCCTATCTACAGGGACACATCCCAGGGGCCGTTTATGTAGATTTGGACGAAATCGTGTCCGCAGTCAAGGGCGTCTCCAGGAAGACATATCTCTGGCCTGGTGCAAAAGAGCCCGAGAAGATCGCCGAATACTGTGCCTCCTGGGGTACAGAGACAGGAAGCCCGGACGTAGAACTCATTGAGATGAGGATAAGGGACGCTGGTATCGGAAACGATACTGTGGTAGTGGTGTACGATGATGCAGAGTGTCTCTACGCCGCCCAGTTCTTCTGGGTACTGGAGATGTTGGGCCACAATAGGGTAGCCCTCCTGAATGGTGGCATTGCCAGGTGGAGAGGGGAGGGTCTACCGCTCTCAAGGGACATACCCCCGATAGGACCAGTCCCCTTTAAGGCCCGCCTCCGGCCCGAGGTCGTTACTGATGCCGCCTGGATTCTCAGGGAGATGCAAAACCCACAGGTAACCCTCCTGGACGTGCGTTCAAAGGCCGAATATGTTGGGACGGCTAAACTGTCCAAAAGGGCTGGGCATATCCCGGGCGCCGTCCACCTGGAATGGAGTAACGCCGTAGACCCCCTTACCAGCACCTTTAAGACACAGGAGGAGTTGAAAGACCTATTGGGAGGTGCGAGGATTACAAGAGATAAGACAGTAGTGCCTTATTGTCAGGCTGGCATCAGGGCCTCCCATACTTATTTTGTATTACGACTCCTGGGCTACGAAAAGGTACGCCTCTATTATCCCTCCTGGAACGAATGGGGCAACAGGGATACCTTGCCTGTGGAGTAGGAGACGGAAACAAGTAGCTAGTAGCAAGTAGCTAGTAGTCAGGGTAGAGGCATCCGCCTAAGCCTGCAGTGAGCGAAGCGAATCTGGCAGACTGACCTGCCCTGAACCAGAACGGTTCAGGGCCTGCCTTGTAGGGGTTGAAAATATTCAACCCCTACACATTAGAATGAATAATGTTTTTCCCTGGCTACTAGCTACTGACTACTATCTACTTGTTTCCGGTATTCCTCCATGGTGTTGAAGTTCAGGAAGGCCTCGTTGCCTCCTGGTATACTGGAGATTTCCTCCCTAGTAACCACCCTTACCTTTACCTCTGGGAAAAACTCTATCACCCGTCCCTTGCCATCTTTTTTGTCCATGTACTCCTTCATCACGGGCAGGCAGGTCTTAGAGTATATGGCATGGAGGGGTTCTAATCCCCGTTCCGTCTCCGGTACGGTAACGTCGTAATCCTTGCAGTCCTCTTTCATATAAGTTATTAGCCCTGGACTAATGAAGGGCATGTCGCAGGCTATGGCAAAGAGATGTGAGTACCTGGCCTTCAAGAGAGAAGAATATATGCCCACCAGTGGTCCCCTGTCTGGAATAAAATCCTGTACGGTTTCCAGCCCCAGGTGTGCAAACTTCTCAGGAAGGTTGGTGGAAAGGAGTAGTTCTTCAAAGAGGGGGCTGAGTCTCTGGAGTTGGTATTCTACAATGGTGCGGTTACCAATCTTCAGGAAGGCCTTGTCCTGGCCCATCCTTGAACTCTTCCCCCCGGCCAGGATGACGGCGGACATCTTCATTTTAGTAGTCAGTAGCTAGTAGTCAGTAGCCGGGGAATGCAACCTTTAGGTGGTGACTCTAATCCGCCTCAGGCGTGCCCTGCGGCTGCGCCCCTACATGGGTGGGCGTAAAGCCCACCCCTACTGGTACCCTATACTTCTGCCTTCTGGACCTTAAGTTTTTCAATAAGCCTGGCGTTCTCCAGGGCTATGGCCAGTTGGGGTGCTATCCTGGAGAGGATAGCAAAATGCTTCTCCGTATAGTAACCCTTTTTCTTACTGCTAAAGTTTATAGCCCCAATAATCTCCTCCTGGAAGGAGAGGGGGTAGCCCAGGCGACTGCGAATCCCCTCTTTTAAGAGTATCTTGTCTGACCAGTATCTGCCGTTCTCCGTGTCATCCACAACAACTGGCTTTCCCGTGGCAAGCATATCCCCCATCATACTACCTACCTTCCTGGACATGGAGCCCGCACGGAGCTCGTTAGAGGTGTAGCCCCGTGTAAGGGCGAAGGTAACAAAGAAGGCCTGCTCCTTTTCGTGTACCCTGGTGATACTTATACGGTCAAAATCCACTACTTTTTTAATCTCGTTGCTCACCGCACCAAATACGTCCGTAAGGAGACTGGAGGCAATGATGCGGTTGAAGTTGTGGACGAATTCCTTTTCTTCCAGCGAATTGGCCATGGTATTGAAGGACTGGGCAAGCTGGCCCAGTTCATCGGTGGAGGTCACCGGTACCCTTTGGGAGAAATCTCCTGAGGCAATCCTCTTGGTAGCCTCATTTATGCCTATTATGGGTACCGATATCCTGCGTCCCACATATATAGATACCAGCACCAGTACCCCTGCCAGTACGAAGATGGTTACCAGGAACTGCCGTTGCATCCCCATCGGGGCGGCGTAGGCCTCTTCCAGGTCTATCTCCGATATGACGCCCCAGCCGTACTCAGGAAGCCAGTGCCATACCCCCAGTACCCTCACCCCACGGTAGTCAAGATAACCCTTGGCGTCGTAGCCCTCTTTCCCCCTTACGCACTCCTCCGCCGCATAGGTAAGCTTCCCGGTAGTAGGGTCTATCACCTTCAGTTCCAACGACGTCCGCTTCTTTATAAGCCCCATCTGACGGATGGTATTGATAAACTTGGACTCCGTAATCATTAAACCGTCCTTATCCACCAGGTAGGTCTCCCCGGTCTCCCCCAATTTTACCTTCCTCATCTCGTTGCTCAACGTAACCAGGTCCACCTGGAGGGCAAGGACCCCCTGAATATTATACCCCTCGTCCCTGACGGCAGAGGAGACAAAGAGGCTGGGCACGCCATACTCCCTGTCTCCAAACTCGTTCAGGGCGGGGAACGTGGAAGGCGTTACCTTAGATACATAGACCTTCCCTTTTATAGCCTCCTGGAAGAAGTCAAATTCTGTCAGGTATATGCCTACCAGGTTCTTTTCTGTACCAGCCTTTACCTTACCCTCTTTATCAATTATAAGGATGTCCTTGTATCCATGGGTATCTCTGACGAATTCTAACTGGGTCAATATCCTTTTAAACTCCGCACTATCCGTGAGGCACCTATGGAAGGCCATAATGCAGGTATCACTGGCAAGGAGGGCGGCGTCGTTCTTTCTCTCTTTCATCCAGGAGGAGACGAAC
>MHYW01000080.1:2493-14507 GCA_001828545.1 Planctomycetes bacterium RIFCSPHIGHO2_12_FULL_52_36 | reverse complement strand
CTGGTATATAAGGGCCGTGGCGGTGGTGGTCTTGTTCCTCTCCTCTACTGCCTTCCAGAGCCTCAGCAGGTAGTGGAGGTCTTTGGAGAGTTCTCGCTTGATCTGGTTAGCCCCCGCCGTACGGACTATCAGGCCCATGTTGGTCGGGGGATTTAACTCTTCTATTACCTGTCTCAGCCTCTGACGCTCTGATTCTTCAACAATCTTCCTGGAGATACCGTGTTTCCTGGCATAAGGCATGAGGACGAGGAATCGGCCAGGGAGGCTGATGTCGGTGGTAAGGCTTGGCCCCTTCTCCCCAACGGCCTCCTTAGTTACCTGCACGAGGACTTCCTGGCCAGGGCTCAAGAGGGTTTGTATCCGCTTGTTAGTCATCCTGTGGCGGTGGCCTTCTTCGCCCGGTTCGGCCTCTTCGGTGGAAGGTTCTATTACTTCACTAACGTGAAGGAAACCGTTTCTTTTGAGACCTACGTCTACAAAGGCAGCCTCCAGACTGGGTTCTACGTTCATAATCTTACCCTTGTAGACGTTGCCTACTACTTGTCCCCTGGAGATACGCTCTATGTAGAGTTCCTCCAGGGTGTGGTCCTCAAGGATGGCTATACGGCACTCCTCTGGTTCTACCACGTTTATCAACATCTTTTTGCCCATAATTTATTTCACCTCCCTGCCTGTGGTGGCCTTATCCGCCCGAGGCGGACTCCTCCGCCTCGGGCGTACACCTCAGGCAACTGCCAGGGGAGACAAGAGCACCTTTACCCTGGCTATCTTGAAGTTAGTGTGTGAAGGGGGTTCTAGCCCGAGGGCCTCAAGGACCTCTTCGGGGCGGGCAGTACCTTCCTGGAGGACTTTGAACCTTATCTCCAGACACCCATCTTTCTGGGTGACTGACCGGATAGAAGGGCGGAGATTGACGGCCTTCTTTTTCCCGTCCCTCTCCCTTGACGTCCAGTACTCTTTAAGGTTCAGTAGTCCCTCAATCTTCTCTGGGGCAATGGTCTGGGGGCCGTGGAACTGCACCTGATACACTATCTCTTCCACTCTGGAAGAGGAAGGGGCTATAACCTCTGCCGAGATTATATCCAACCCTTCCATGAGCTGTGCCTTCAATTGCTCCACCAGGGTCTTGGGGGACAACCATTGGGAGAGTTCCAGCTCTACTATCTCCTCATGCCCCTCTATACCCAGGGCCAGGGCCAGGGGGAAAGACATCCTGAGCCTGGGGTTAAATCCCTGGGTCATCTTAATGGGAAGTTCTGCCCTCCTCAGGGCCCTTTCTAGTAATCTCATCAGGTCATGATGAGATATGAACCTCAGGGTCCCCTTCTTCTGAAATCTCAATCTTACTATTATCTTCTTACCTCTTTCAGGTAGACTCAAAGACCAACGCAGGGACGGGTTTTAAACCTGTCCATATCGGATAGACCCAAAGGCCTGCTCCGCCTTGGGCGGACACGACCTGTCCCTGCATCAGTGAAACCCGTTGATTACTAAAGTACAGGAATAATTTTGTCGGTAACTTTTTTCAAGTAATTAATGGATTCCTCCGGCTGGGTAAACCTTAAGACCTTCTCAGCTATCTCCTTAGCCTCCTCATAAGTAATACTGCGGATAATCTTTTTAATCGCAGGGATTAGGACGGGGGAAGAGATGCTGAATTGCTGAAGGCCCAGACCCAGGAGGAGGATGATGTATTCAAGCTCGCTGCCCATCTCTCCACACATGGTCACAGGAATGTTGTTATCCTCTGCCGCCTCTATGCACATCTTCAATAGCCTGAGGATGGCTGGATGAGTGGGGCAGTACATGAAGGCCACCTTTTCATTGTCCCTGTCAATGGCCAGGGAATATTGCACCAGGTCATTGGTCCCTATGCTGAAGAAATCAACCTCCCTGGCCAGGCTATCTGCAATTAACACGGAGGAAGGCACCTCTATCATTGCCCCTATAGGTATCTTTTCATTGAAGGCCTCGCCCCTTCCGGAGAGGACTTCCATGGTCTCCTGCATCATTGCCTTTGCCTGCCGCAGTTCCGCCAGGCTGGATATGAGGGGAAAGAGTATTTTCAGGTCCTTGTTCACTGCAGAGGCCCTAAGCAGTGCCTTCAACTGGGTCAGGAAGAGTTCCGGGTGGTCAAAACAGTAGCGTATAGAGCGGCACCCCAGGAAGGGGTTGGCCTCTTTGTAGCCGTCTCCGAACTTGTCCGCACCCAGGTCCATCGTCCTTATTATAAGGGGAAGGTCCTTTAGCTCCTTATTGGCTGCCAGATAGGCGTTATAGTGGTCTTCTTCCGTGGGGCTGTTCCTGCACTCCAGGAACAGATACTCGGTACGGTAGAGGCCCACTCCGGTGGCACCGTATCTGAGGAAGACCTC
The DNA here is from genome assembly GCA_001828545.1 of Planctomycetes bacterium RIFCSPHIGHO2_12_FULL_52_36. Lineage (GTDB taxonomy): Bacteria > Planctomycetota > Brocadiia > Brocadiales > Bathyanammoxibiaceae > 2-12-FULL-52-36. The sequence goes on along the minus strand of MHYW01000080.1, from coordinate 12,132 downwards.
TATCTCTTTGGGGAAATCTATGTTGGCAAAGATTTGTATCTGCCTGCCATCGGGGGTCTCTGCCGGCTGGTCCTTAAGCTGATGGGTAAGCCTGGATTCAAAGACCCGTATAGTCTTTTCCTTTTTCTGGTACTCCTCAAGGGTGGCCTCGTCCGGCCTGATGATGACAATGCCCCTGTTTCCGTCTATGATGACGGGGTCTCCCTGATAGACGTCGGTGGTAATGCGGCCCAGTCCCACCACCCCTGGGATGCCCAGTGTCCTGGCCAGGATGGCCGTGTGCGAGGTCCTTCCTCCTACTTCGGTGGCAAAACCCTTTATACTGGCGGTGTCCAGGGAGGCCGCTTCAGAGGGGGTGAGGTCATGGGCGATAAGCACCACCTCTTCCTTCAGGTATCCGAGGGTCTCCCTCTTTTCTCCTCCGAGTATCCTTAAGAGACGGTCTTCTATGTCCAGGATGTCGCCTGCCCGCTCTTTCAGGTAAGTGTCATCTATACTCTGAAACTCTTTTATATAATTTCTCAGCACACTATAAATGGCGAATTCGGCCTTTACACGTAAGTCTCTTATTTTAGTTGTAAATTCCTCTTTCAAGCGGTGGTCCTGGAGGATTGTCCTGTGGACGCCCAGGATGGTGCCCACCTCGTGACCTAAACGGGAAGAGACCTTCCCCTCAAGTTCCAGCAGTTCCTGCTTGGCCTCCCGGATGGCCTTTTCCAGCCTCTTTATCTCTTGAGGCACCTGCTCCTCTGAGATGAAACTGCGTACTATCCAGTATTCCTTGCCCTCCAGGATGTGGGCCTTCCCCACCACCACGCCCGGGGCCAAGGCAATGCCCTTTCTGGTCAGCATCACCTGTTCGTCAAAGTTAGAACTAACCAGGGCCTCCAGGACACGGAGGGCCTCATGGGCATCCGGCCCGCTAACCGTTATGCGTACGTCTGTACCCCTCTCAGCCCCCAGGGTGAGGAGTTCTATGACGCTCTTGCCATTAACCTCCTTATGCTTTGCCGCCACCCTTATTTCGGAGGCGAACTGGTTGGCAGTCTTGGCAAAACGCGTAGCCGGTCTTGCATGTAAACCGTCTACGTTAAGTATACTGCACTGGCACTGCAGGGCCAAATTTTCCTGGAGGGGCTTAGAGGCGGCAACCATCTTTCTCTTTGAGAATTTCTAACATCTCTTTTTTATTTCGGGCCATGGATATAAACCTTCTAAAATCGCTATCTCTTATGAGGGTGGCTATCCTTTCCAGGGCGGCCAGATGGCTGCTGGAAGATTCGCTCGGAGAGAGTAACAAGAAGAGGAGGTGCACAGGTTCGCCGTCCAGGGCATCAAATTCCACCCCTGACTTGGAGCGCGCCAGGGTACCCATCAGTCTAGTGATACTGATATGTTTTGTGTGGGGTACGGCTACCCCTCCCCCGATACCGGTACTTCCCAATCTTTCTCTCTTTGCCAGGGCCTCCAGGATATTCTCCATCTCCTTGGAGGGAACCTTCTGGGCGCTCTTCAGGGCCTCCACCATCTCCCTCAGTGCCCCTGATTTATCCCTGGACTTTAGGTCAAATACTATTGCCTCATCCACCAGGAAGTCCATTAATTTCATCTAATCCTCAGACCGGGAAAGTGCCTTTCTAGGAAAGGTTCTTGGGAGAGAGCACATGGAAAGGGGGCTTTACAGTGCAGAAGAACCCTCTTCTGCCATTTCCTCTGGAGCCGGTGGAATCCCCTTCTTGGTCCTCCGCTGATAGAGTTTCTCCTTGTGGCGGGTAAGCTGTCTCTCTAGTTTATCTACTGCCCTGTCTATGGCAACATAAATGTCATGGTCGGTCACTTCGGCGATTAGCATAGAACCCCTTGGGGCCGAGAGTATCATCTCTGCCGTGTGCCGCTCGCTCTCCACGTCCAGGTTGACCTGGATGCGGATAACCCTATCAAAGTACCTCTCTAATTTTCTTGCCTTCTTTTCCGCATAACTCTTTATAGCATCGGTGATGCTCAGATGTTTACCCGTTACGATTATGTCCAAGAGAATTCCTTTCCTCTTAAAGATTCTAGCCGATTGTACTTCTTTATCTCCGTAGAGTCAAGGGCTTTAAGGCCCGGCAAGTTTCTAATTCAGTGTATTAGGGGTTAGGCCAGGGATTAGGGAAAAAGTATAACGCAGGCTAAAGCCTGCGGCTACCCCCTACCCCCCCTATCCCCTGGTCCCTAACCCCTGGCCCCTGGTCAGGGCCTACGGACCTTGCCACCGTCAGGACGTATACCATCTTCGCCCCCGCCCCCTTCAGTACCCTGGCACATTCAGAGGCAGTTAGGCCAGTAGTGAGCACATCATCTACCAGCAGGACGTTCTTGCCGTTAATCCTGGCAGGTGTCCTGACCTCAAAGGCACCTCTTACATTCTCTTCCCTCTGGCTAGGGCCCAGTGAGGTCTGTGGGTGGGTGTCCCTCACCCTGGAAAGATTCCTTGGTAATACCTCTACTCCCAGGTACTTCCCAATGTATCGGGCCAGGAGTTCTGCCTGATTAAAACCCCTCTGGACCTTCCTCCTCCAGTGCAGGGGCACGGGGATTATCCAGTGGGGGTTTTCAGGAAATGGGACACCAATGTCCAAGGCCTCGTATACAAGAGTGGTAAGAGGCCCTACCAGGTATTCCTTCTTCCTATATTTAAAGTGATGTATAAGTTCCTTTACTGCCCCCTGGAAGTAGACGGCAGAAAAGGCGCCATCAAACCGTAGCCGCACCATCTTGCAGTATACACAACCCTTTTCAGTGCTGTAACTGTATGGACCCAATCCTGCCCCGCACCTGGGGCATCTTGGGCTTTGTACATGCGTTATCCCCTTTCTACAGCCTCCACATAAGTATTGGTCAACCTCCCTGTGCAGGCTTGACTCGCAGCCCAGGCAGTGTGGTGGGTACAGGAGGTTCACCGCGGTCTCCCAGATATCTTTCAGTCTAATTTTCATGTATATTTATACGACATGTGTCTATTATAACGACATAAATCTACCAGTGGATGCCAAATCAGAGTTAGGGTGCCTTTCTTATAACCTATTGTTATATCACAATATACAGAGGCATATCCTTGGTCACCAGTTACTGGCACAGTTATTGCTACACTTCATCTTAGGTTCTGTTTCCTGCCATATAGAACCACAGGCAGTTTTTCCCAGAAAGGCCAGATAGATAGGCACTATCTGGCCTCCCTCCTTTCCCCTCTACACAATGTAAAATCCCCGTAGAGGGGCATCTTTTTTCTTACCTCTCTCAAAAACCTCGTATCCATGCTGGCTACTGCCACGCCTTCCCCTTTGAGCACCCCTGACATAACCTGTCCCCATGGGTTGATTATAAGGCTGTGACCAAAGGTGGTGACCCCGTTGGGGTGTCTGCCGAATTGATTTGCGGTCACTACATAGCACTGGTTTTCTATGGCCCTCGCCTTTAACAGTGGTTCCCAGTGGTCTCTGCTGGTAGTGGCCGTAGATGCCGAGGGCAAGAGAAAGAGGTCTGCCCCCCTTGAGGCGAGGGTCTGGAAGAGCCCTGGGAATCGCAGGTCAAAGCATATGGTCAGGGCCGTTCTAAAACCCGCTACGTCCATCAGGGCTAATCGCCTCCCGGGGAGTATATACCGTGACTCCTGATAGTTTAATCCCGGCAGGGATACGTTAAAGAGGTGTATCTTTCTGTACCTCCCTAACAGGTCTCCCGTTGGGGCGAAAAGCAAGGCAGTATTGTAAATCTTGTTAGCCGAGACCTTTACAAGGATGGTCCCACAGAGGTAAAGTCTCCATCTCCTTGCTAAATCTGCCATAAATTGGCATGTGCGGCCGGGAATAGGTTCTGCCTGCTTGGACATTACCTCTAGAGAATCGTAGCAGTTAAAGTATTCGGGGAGGAGGACTAGTCTTGCCCCGGCGGTCTTGGCCTCCTTTACCAGGCGCGTGGCCTTGAGGAGGTTTGCGTCCTTATCCCCCAGGGAGGACATCTGAATGGCCGCCACCTTGAGGATACCTCTCCCCACATCAGGCCCCCATCCAGTCAAAGAGCAGCAGTCCTCCCAGTATGAAGAGCAGGAGGGGGGTCCATCCTGCCAATATTGGGTGGAGGTAGCCAGTCACCCCGAGGTTTGTGCAAAAGACCGTTACGACAAAGAAGGCGCCAATGACGCACAAGATAGCGCTGATGCCCAAAAAGAGGTTCCTCCTGAGTGTTTCAAAGCCTAAGATGAAGGGCGTACCCAGGAGGAGGAAGACTAGGCTTACAAAGGGATAGGTCATGCGAGAATAGAAGAAGACGGGGTACTTGGGGTCTTCAGGTTGTTTTTGGGAGAGGTACAGTAGACCCTTCATGCTAATAAGGGTGGGGTCCCGCTCCTCTTGCCGCATATCCTCAGGGCGGACATTAGTCTTAAAAAAGAGTCCTTTTTCTATAATTGCTGGAGGTACCCAATTCCTCTCATGATAGTTGTGTCTGGTGACATCGCTAAGGTACCAGGTATTTTTACCTATCCATTTGCCTTCCTTTGCGGAGAGGGTAAATATCTTTTTTTCTTCCCTGTCCATCCCCAGGATAAAGATACCCTTCATGGTCTCGTCTACTATGTCGTATCTGGCCACTCTAAGGACGAGGCCGTTATCCTGGTCTTCCACAAAGATGTCCTTTATTTCGCTCTCGTCAAAGGTAATAGTCCTGGCCCTTTCCAGTTTATCCGCCAGGGCGGGGAGCAGTAATTCCTGATTGGCCAGGGCCATAAAGGAAAAGAGGGTGGCGACAACAAAGATTGGTAATAGTATCCTGTACAGGCTAAGCCCTGCGGCCTGCATGGCCATGATTTCGTTGCTCTTGGCCAACCTGATGAGGGAGAAACCCGCCGCTATGAGGACAATGGGAGGAAACAGCTTCGCTATCATGACGGGTAAAAAGAGGGCGTAGTAGTTGAAGGCCATGAATAGGGCCTGGTCCCCGAGGGCAAGGAGGTCGTCAAATTTCTGGAAGAGGTCTACTACCAGATATACGCCTATGAGTACAAAGGCACAGACGAACAGGGCCGGGATGTAGTTGAAGAGGATGTATTTATCTAGACGCGAAATCATACTTGGTGTCGTATTGTCTCTTCTCTATTAAGTCCCTTAAGGAGTTCTCGGGCGGTCTTCCCGAGAAGGGGATGCCTTATCTCCGGGGCGATGTCACAAAGGGGTTCAAGGACAAAACGCCTCTCGTGCATCCGTGGATGAGGTATCTCTAGCGCCTCTTCCCTCATGACAATATCATCGTAAAGCAGGACGTCCAGGTCAATAGTCCTTGGTCCCCATCTTATCCCCCTCTGCCTGCCAAGGGCCTGTTCTATCCGTTGAAGCCTCTGGAGGAGTTCTGCTGGGGCAAGGTCTGTCTGGAGGCGGAGGACAGAGTTGATAAAATGGGGCTGGTCCAGTCCGCCTGGGCCTGCCCTTGAATCCGCCTCAGGCGGAGAAGGGATGGATTCAGGTTCTGTCTCATAGTATGGGGAGCTATCGGTAAGGACAAGACCGCCTACAGCCACCAGTTGCTCCTTTGCTAACCCAAGGGTAGCAACCCTCCTGCCCAGGTTGGAACCCATAGCAACATATACTACGGCCATGACTACACCACCTCAAAGCTAGGCGCCCGGGGGCAGGCACCACAATCTGTACATTCCTCGCTAAAACAATCGGGGGTGGTAACCCCTTGAAGGGCCTTCTCCTGTTCCATCTCAAAGAACCCCTTTTTCACGCCTGTGCTTATGTGTCCCCAGGGAAGCACCTCCTCGGGACTGCGGCTCCTGGATAGATAGAAGTTTATGTCCAGCCCTGCCTCCCGAAATGCCTCCTGCCACCTGTCAAAGTGGAAGTGCTCATCCCAGGCATCTAGCTTGCACCCCAGCCTCCAGGCCAGGTATATGACCTCCCCCAGTCTGCGGTCCCCTCTGGCGAGGACGCCCTCCAGGATACTGCGTTCGGGGTTATGGAACTTGAGTCTTATCCAGGGGTGTCTCAGCCTGGTCTTAAGGCGTCCTTTAACGGCCTTTATCCTCTCAAGAGAGGCCATAGGTTCCCACTGGAAGGGTGTATGGGCCTTTGGCACGAAGGGGGCAATGGTCAGGTTCACGTTCCCAGGTGCACCGTTTATTTTACGCCTGATATTGGACACGTTGTAGACCAGGTCCGCTATGGCGTCTATGTCCTTATCCGTCTCCCCAGGTAGACCTATCATAAAATAAAGCTTTACTACACGCCATCCCAATTTAAAGGCCTCTTCTACGGCCCTGAAAAGGTCTGCATCCTTTACGTCTTTACATATGGCCTTCCTCAATTCCGGGGTAGCCGCCTCCGGGGCCATGGTAAGGCTAGATTTTCTGACGGAACTTACGTAAGAGGGAAGCCGATGGAGACTGTCTGAGACCCGGAGGGAGGGCAGGGAGATATTCACCTTCCTGGGGTTGAATCTTTTCTGGAGTCCCTCAAGGAGTTCTTCCAGGTAAGGATAGTCGCTTATTGACAGGGCGGCCAGGGATATCTCTTCTTGTCCAGTATTCTTGTAGCAATTCTCTGCCTGTCTGAGGAGGGTCTCTACGGAACGGAAGCGGGTGGGGCGCTTTATCATCCCTGCCTGGCAGAAGCGACAGCCCTGGGTGCATCCCCTCATCACTTCCAACGTAATACGGTCGTGGATGGTCTGGACGTAGGGGACTATAGGGCGTTCGGGGAAATACGCCCCCTCCAGGTTCATTACAGTAGCCGACCTCACTGGCATAGGGACCCAGTCGTATTCAGGAGAAATCTCTGCTACGGTGCCATCGGGGTTGTGACTTACCCTGTAAAGGCTGGGGGCATAAACCCCTTTTATCCTCCTGGCCATAGAGGTTATAATATCCGCCCGCCCCGCCCCCCCCTGCCTCAACTCCTTGAACAGGGTGATGACCCCGGGCAGTGTCTCTTCTCCATCTCCAAGGAGGAAGAGGTCTATGAAATCTGCCAGTGGCTCGGGAGATAATGCCCCCGGGCCTCCGGCCAGGATGATGGGGTCCCCTTCCTTGCGGTCTTCCCTCCTTACGGCTATCCCCCCCAGCTCTAACATGTTCAATACATTGGTGTAAGACATCTCGTATTGGAGGGAAAAGCCTACCAGATCAAAATCCCTTATCGGGGTATAAGTCTCCAGGCTGAAGAGGGGAACCCCTTCGGACCGCATCAACCCTTCCATGTCCACCCACGGGGTAAAGACCCTCTCACAGGCAGTCTCCTCCATTGAATTCACTAGACCGTAGAGGAGTTGGACCCCCAGGTGGCTCATGCCTATTTCATAGGTGTCGGGGAAGGCCAGTACCATCTTTACCTTCACCTTCCGAGGGTCTTTCGCGATGGAATTCCACTCCCCGCCTATGTACCTGCCAGGGGTCTCTACTCTGGGCAACAATCCTTCTGTAATCTTGGAGCGTAGGTTGTTCATTGTCTACTATCTTTAAATCTTCATTATAGTATAGTAAAGAAACAGTGGGTTTGGAAGTTTAAAAATCTGTTGGAATGACGCATAGTGTTGTAGTCACTTCCGCAGAGGTCACGATACACCTACCACCCCAAATTTTGGTTGATTTGTCAACCGATTTTGGCTATATTTCCGCCTTTGTTGGGGGAGATGCATGGCAGGATAGTCCGTTGCAGACAATGGAGAACCCCTTATGCTTCCAGGGATTGCACTTTTTAGAAAGATAAGGTTTGTTCTTCTTCTGGTTTGTTTTTTTATCCTCTGGGAGGGGTGTGCCTCAGGTGGACCTGAGGAAAAGAAAAAAGAGGAGGAGGATCCTAAGAAAAAGGAATTAAAGGAACTGATGAAAAGGATAGACGAGTGGTACAAAAAGTCACAGGATAGGATGGGTTACACGCCGCCCCAACTCACGGATGGCGATTGGTTTATATTTGAGAGGACAGGGGAAACGGTAACTAACCTCTCAGACGTCATGCTCAAGAAGTTCGTCCCTGGTGATGACAAGATATATCTTAAAGAGACCAAGGACATGAAGAAACACTCGGAGGATATGGCTAAGGCCGCAGGGGAGCGTTACGACGGGGCCTATGAGGATATACAGTATTCTTTCGGCAGGCTCCGCAACACCTGCAAAAATTGCCACAATCACCTGGGGATACAGATTTACACAAGCCTATATCCAGGAGAGACTTCCAAAGAGGGTCATTGAGATACAATGGAAACCAATCTTTTTCCCTAATCCCTGGCTTTTTGGGGGGTGATGGGGGAACCTCCCCCTTACAAAGTGTTACCCATGTCTATATACTCCACAATCTTCCAATATTTTTCCCTTGACAGTAACCATCCTATGTGGTAACTTTCCATAAATCCTTTGTTGTTTTCTTATTAACATTGAAGTTGTCTTAGCTGGGTGGTTGTGGCAATGCAACACTTATGGTTGCCTAAAACTATGGGTTGTGGCTTGACTAGTATCGTGGTTTAGGTATACCACGGGTGGTATCTGCCTCAGGCAGACTTGGCATCAAAAGGGAGGGAGGGATATGGATAATTACAGACCGTATATTGCTGAAGCCTTAGGGACTTTTGCGCTTATCTTCGTTGGGGCTGGTGCTGTATGTGCCGACCACGTCTTGAGACAAAATGGAGGGGCAGGATTGGGTTTGCTGGGTATCTCCATTGCCGTTGGCCTTGTGGTGGCTACCATGGTATATGCCCTGGGTTACATATCCGGGTGTCATATCAACCCCGCGGCTACCGTTGCCTTTTGGGTCACCAACAGGATAGAGGCCAATAAGGCAGTCTTTTTCATTGCCTCGCAACTTGTAGGGGCGGTGGCCGGCGGCTACCTCCTGGGGATACTCTTCCCTCAGGCCATTGCTTCAGTGCACCTGGGTGCAATCTCCCTGGGCAAGGGGGTGACCTTGTCTCAGGGGATACTGATGGAGTTTATTCTTACCTTCCTCCTGGTGCTGGTAATCTTTGCCACTGCCATAGACCAGAGGTCCCCCAGGGGTTTTGCAGGACTGGCCATAGGGGTAGTGATGCTCATTGGCGTAATGGTGGGTGGACCCATTACAGGTGGTTCCATGAATCCTGCCAGGGTCTTTGGCCCTGCCGTGGCCTCAGGTTTCTTTGTCAATCATCTGGTATACTGGGTGGGCCCCATCCTGGGTGGTATTGCGGCTGGACTCCTTTACGACAATGTCTTTGCAGAGAATAGAAAAAGGCAGTAGACAGTAGACAGGGTAAAAATTTTTCTCCTCCTTATTTTCTCAAAGCACGCAGGCTAAAGCCTGCGGCTACCCTGTCTACCGTCTACTGTTCACTGTCTGCTTTTCTCAAAGTACGCAGGCTAAAGTTCGCTCCGCCTCAGGCGGACGAATCGACCTCTGGCATGACCTGCGGCTACCCTTCTAGTGGTGGCCGGGGTGTGGGCTCTCAGCTATATCCCCTTCTTTCCTCTTCCATCCCAGTAGGAGGTCTGTGTACTCCCCGTGCTTCCAGAAGTCGTAGGTCTTATGTTTTATACCCACCTTCTTCTCCAGTTCTGCAAGACGCCTCAGGCGGCTGGCCTCGGCCTTAATCTGCGTGAGCCATCTGTCCTGCATAAAGGCCCCGAGTCCA
>MHYW01000080.1:0-2482 GCA_001828545.1 Planctomycetes bacterium RIFCSPHIGHO2_12_FULL_52_36 | reverse complement strand
CTGCAAGACGCCTCAGGCGGCTGGCCTCGGCCTTAATCTGCGTGAGCCATCTGTCCTGCATAAAGGCCCCGAGTCCATAGGTGGCGTTATACCAGGCAAAATGGGCCATGGCCTTGTAAACGGCGTTGTTGATGTACACCAACATCTCAAAGTTCAGCCGCTCCACTTCTGATTCATTGAACATCCGCCCTTCACCGCCCGGGTACAGGCTGAAGGTGTAGTGGCCAGTCCAATCGGGGGCCAGGTCTTCGGGCATGGGGTCAAGGACCCCATCTTCGTAAAGGGCCGCTACAATACCAGCTGCCTCCCTGTACTTGGTGAAACTCACCTTGACCGCCTCATCCATGGCCTCCAGTTGGTCCTTGGCAAACCTCGGGGAATGGCACCCCTGGCAGGTCTTTATCCAGCCTTCCCTCTTGACCTTGTATTGGGGGGCCCCGCGGTCTACAAGGGAGGTGCCCATGTGGCTGTAGATGGTGGAGTCCTTCATCACGTTGTGTTCCCCGTCCTTCATGTGACAGAAGGCGCAGGTGGGCGCCCTGTAATTTTCGGGCTTAAGTGGCTTGGTCCAGTCCCAGCTTGAACCATCTGCCTCATAAATCATCCCATGGTAGGACTGTTTGTACATCTCATACTCATAATGGTCAAGCCCTGTGTGGCAGACGCCGCAATTGTTGGGCTTCCTGGCCTCGGATTCGGCGAACTCGTGCCTGGTGTGGCACCCGTCACAGCGGTTCTCTGCAATGGCGTGACAGGTGGCACAGGCAGAGACCTCTTCGGCAGGTTTTTCTATCTGCCATGCGGCCTCAAGGACGCTGACACGGTAGGCGTGGGTATGGGAACCCTGCTCGCCACTGCGATGGCCGGTTAGCTGTTTGGGGTGACACTCGCCGCAGGTGTTGTAGCTGGGCATCTGTAACTTCTTATGATTGGTACCGTGACATCGCTCGCACCCCACTTGCTCCTTCCCTTCAGGAGGGTTGGCGTGTTTGCTCCGCCTCCACTGGACCACTATCCCTGGGGTCTGGACGGAATGGCATACGATACATTGGTCTCCGGCGTACTCCCCCTCCACAAGACTGTCAGGATGGTATTTGGCGTTGTTATAGTACTGTTCAGGGGCATACCATCTTATTAATGGCAGAAAGTTGAAGAGCTTGCCGTATTTTCCTTCTCCCGGGAAGAGTTCCTTTGGCCCGGTATAGGTCATGGTCAACCCCCCGCCATGAGAGATGTTACCAGAGTCATCAGGCGTTATGGGTTCTTTCCTTAGCCTTGAGAAGAACTCCTGGGTAGGCACCGTGGCCTTAGCCATCTCGCCCTTTTCTTTCTTGGCGGCAAGGGCAATCTTTGAATGGGTGTAGAGGAACAACCCTAGAACTCCCACCACGAAGCATGTAATGAACCATATTTTTTTTTTATGCTCCATATTCCCCTCCTCTGGTTAGTGGCAAATGCTTTATGTCCTTCACTTACCTTTAGAGTAGGGGCGTATTGCAATACGCCCCTACAACTTACCTGAGAAAGTAAACTCCCCGCTCTTTCCCCCTGCCTTCTTTACTAGATGTACGTCAGAAATGACCATGCCCCTATCCACGGCCTTGCACATGTCATAGATGGTGAGTGCGGCCACGCTGGCCGCTACCAGTGCCTCCATCTCCACACCGGTTGGGGCAACAATTTTGGTCTCGGACCGTATTTCAACCGTGTCAACCCCGTTATTGGAAAAGTCTATCTTTACAGAGGTAAGGTTTAGTGGGTGACAGAGTGGGATAAGCTCCCCGGTACGTTTAGCCGCCAGGATGCCTGCGATACGGGCCACCTCAAAGACGTCCCCCTTGGCCACTTTTTTGTCCAGTATGAGCCTCAGGGTCTCCGGTTTCATGGACACCCTGGCCAGTGCAATGGCCAGTCGCTCTGTGGCCTCCTTCCTGGAGACGTCTACCATCCTGGAGGCCCCTGATTCATCAAAGTGGGTGAGTTTGGCCAAAGTACCCCTCCTCTCCTTCATTACCCTCAGGACACGGTTTGCCCAAAGACTCTACCACTAAAAAGAACCCAGGTCAAGTTAGGGATTAGGGGCTAGGGAGTAGTAAGATTTTATCCTGCTACCCCATTCACCCTACTCCCTACCCCCTTGCTCTGACCAGGATTGGTAAATGGAAAGGATTCTCTTGGCCACTTCCTCAGGGCTGATGACGGTGGTATTAATGCGATGGTCCGCCGCCTTCTCGTAATAGGGACGGCGGTATTCCAGGAGGTGGATAATCTCAGCAAGGCTGTCCAGATTGGTAAGATTGGGCCTCTGGGTGTGACTCCTGGGGTCTCTTTGCAGTCTATCGTGTATGGTATGGGCATCGGTCTCCAGTAGGATTACCAGGCCATTTTGTCTCATGTTCCTCACGTTTTCTTCCCGTAATACCGCTCCACCCCCGGCGGCCACTATCTTATCTTCCATCTCGGAAAGCTCCCGGATTACCTC
>MHYW01000079.1 GCA_001828545.1 Planctomycetes bacterium RIFCSPHIGHO2_12_FULL_52_36 | reverse complement strand
GAGGAGGGTAGGGGGGTAGTCTCCAATTCATACCGCTATCATCAACTCAATGGCATCATAATCCACTGAGGGAGATACCTCTTTTCTGCCTGTCTTTTCCTTCCTGATACTCACCAGGCCAAGATTTTCCAGTAGCCTTAAATCCTGGCTTATGTTCTTGGTGTCCCTGCCGGCAAGTCTGGAGAGGGTGTGCAGGGTCTTAGGCTGGTGCTTCCTTATCAGACGTAGGAGTTCAAGCCTCTTGGGTGTTAGGGCCTTCCCGAAAGCCTCTGCATTCTCAAAATAGACGCCTACTTCCTTCTTGACCTTCTCTCCCCTTTCTACGGCCTTGCCCGTCTTAACAAAGTCCTGGAGCATTTCCTTCAAGCTCTTTATCCCTATCTTTACCCTCTTAACCCTCACGGTCTTCCCTCCTTGTATCTCTGAACGTCTGAGTAAAAGTCCTTTGCTAGCTTCTCCAGGCCCTCAAACCTGTAAGGCTCTATTCTGTCTCCGTAGTGCCTATGGTCTCCCTTGCCCTCTGCATTGTCGTAACCAACTACACGCCTACCCTGGACAATGTACACAAGGGAGTATTTGTAACCGTGTGGCTTGTCAGGGGTAACTCCTACTTCCCACATCTTGACCTTTACGGTGTTACCTTCTGCATCATAACCCTTGTCATGCCTTATAAGTCTGGCCTTCACTGTGGGTATGATACACCTGGTATGTCAAAGAGTCAACCTGGAAGTTTATAGCCTCATAGAAGCCCCTTGTGGCCCTTGTCTCAGAATGCAAAATCCCGAATTCTGATTACCCTCTCTACGGCCCTAAGGCATATAACCCGTCTACAGAGCCTATGTAAAGCACCCCATCGTTAGGGGTGGTACTGCTACAAATGGCCGGGGAGGAATGGATGGGCCCAGGGGTAGGAAAACTCCACTTAAGCTCTCCCCACCTCCCTATGGCATGGAGTCTCCCGTCCCAGGACCCCACGTACACGTTACCCTCGGGGTCCACCACCGGGGAGGAGGTAATGGTACTCCCCGCTTGATATTTCCAGAGGAGGGCACCTTCCTTACTTACAGCGTAGAGATTACCGTCATTACAACCAAAGTAAATGGTGCCATCCGCCCCTATGGCAGGGGAAGAGTCTATCCATCCGCTTAAGGCGGACACCCTTACCCGCCACTCCTCTTCACCAAGGGGACTGAGGGCGTAGAAGGTCCCGTTACTGGAGCCAACGTACACGGTACCTCCATCGCCTATAGCCGGGGAAGAGGTGATTGCCCCACCTGTGTTGAATTTCCATCTTAGCGTCCCCCCAGGACTGAGGGCATAGAGATAGGCATCGTTGGAACCAAAATATATGGTGCCATCGGGTGCAACGGCCGGAGGAGCCTCTATATACTTCCTGGTAGTAAAGACCCACGTTACTCCCCCCGCATTATCCAGGGCGTAGAGGTTGTAGTTATCGGAGCCAACGTATAACCCGCCTCCGGGATTCAGGGCTGGAGAGGAGGAAATCCTCCCCGGTATCTGGGTGAGCCATTTTTGGACGGGAGCGGCCCTGCCACTCTGATTACCCTGGGCATCCAGGGCAAAGACCTTGCCTCCCCAGGAACAGCAGTATATGTCACCTCCGGGGGTAAGGGCGGGCGTGGAATATATCTTGTCCCCTATAAGGAAACTCCACAGAAGCTTCCCCTGGGGGCTGACTGCATAGAGTTTACCATCCAGACAACCAAAATAGACCGTACCGTCCCGGCCTATCACAGGGGAGGAGTCTATGGGTTTGAGCGTCTTAAAATGCCATCTCAATACCCCTTTGGAAGGGCCCGGAAAAGGGCTAAGGCCCGTACGTCTCTGGTCGCGATGGAAGAGGGGCCAGTATCCACCTGAGGTGAGGTCCTGCCCCAAGCAAGGTACGGGGCGTGGCAGGACCACTCCCAACAAGAGTGCCAATACTAATGCCACTCTGAACTTAGGACATAAGTTCGGACAAAACATAACACTATGTACTATACCCCATTAGAATATGAGAACTTAAATTCCCTCCCCCTTGATGGGGGAGGGAAGGGTGGGGGTGAATCCCCCTCCCCCTTCCCCCTCCCACCAGGGGAGGGGGTTTTAATGTGTAATTTGAGAAGACTATAAGGCAATGTCCGAACTCATGTCCGAACCTCAGTAATGCCACTATCTTGACCATGTTACTGAAGCCCTGTAATATTAAAGCTCATGAAACGAGGTGCATCTATCGTCCTGTACATAGCCCTGATTTGCATAGGATACTATGGGGGAGAAGGTTTATGCAATACTGAAGGTGGCGGGGACGCTCCTGGAAAAACCCCCCGCCTAACCGTCCCTGAGAGTATTCATTCCTTTGGGCAGATATACCGTGGGGAGAAAGTACGACATCATTTCCTACTAAAAAACGGGGGGGAGGCAGAGTTGGAGATTAGAAAGGTCAGGGCCTCCTGTGGGTGTACTGCAGCCGAACCCTCTCAGAAGGTTATCTCCCCTGGAGGGGAGGCCTATGTGGAGGTAACCTTTGATTCTAAAAATTTCGTGGGGAAAGTAACCAAGACCGTGATGGTAGACACCAATGACCCATCGGAACCTACCCATACCCTAACCCTGGAGGCCTTCATCCTGGAGGAAGTAGTGGCTGAACCCTCCAGATTGACGCTGGGCCAGATAAGACAAGGGGAAGGCCGCAGCCTCAAAGTAGAGGTAAAATCCCCTACTGGCATGGAACTCAAGGTATCTGAGGCCCAATCCTCTTCCAGGGCATTGGAGATTACCTCCATAGAGAGACAGGCAGGTGGTCTCTATGCCATAAAATTAGAGGTAAAAAAAGATTCTCCTGCGGGCAGGTTTGATGGAGACCTGATAGTTTACACCAATAGCCCTAGACAGCCCATTATCACTATCCACTTCTTCGGGGAGGTGGTTAGCGACGTCTCAGTCTTTCCCCCTCAACTCTCTTTTGGACTGGTCAGGCGGGGCACAGAGGCGGTAAGACAGCTACTTATCACCTTCCACAACCCTGGGGTCAGGTTAGTCAGGGTTGAAGTGGCATCCGTCCCTTCTCCGCCTCAGGCGAAGAGGGCTCAGGAAACAGTACCGCTTCCAGCCGAGGTCTTCAGCCTCCGTAGAGACCCGGAGGGGGGAGGTTCGTCCACCTCAGGCGGAGCGAATTACCGTATGGATGTAGTCCTCAGCAAAGAGGCCCCCGTAGGCAGGTTTGAAGGGAGTCTGACTATACATACTACGAGTACATCCCAGCCTCTTATTACCGTTCCTGTCTCTGCTACTATAAAAGAATGATACCCTGCACACTACTGCTCCTCGCCCTCCTCCCTGCCTCATTACAGGCACAGTCCGCCTTAGGCGGATGCCTCCTCTTCAGCGGTGAGGAAAGGGGTTATCTGGAACCCTGTGGCTGTGCGAAGCCCCTGCTGGGTGGTATAGCCAAGAGGCACACCTTTCTGAAATCTCTTTCTGAGCCGTGGTTATCAGTAAGCCTTGGCGACCTTGTTGGCGGGGACACCCTCGCCGCAGGCCATGTCAGGAGGCAGGATGAATTAAAGGCAGAAACCCTTATCCAGGCCCTAAAAATTATGGATCACTCCATACATAACCTGGGGGAGATGGACCTGGACATGGGATTGGAGGTCCTGGCCTACCTCTTTCCCCCAGGCCCTGTAACCTTACTCTCCTCTAATATACGGCTTAGTGGGTCGCATCCAGGCACGCCCTACACGTTAGAAATAGTCCCTTATAAAGTCTGTGAAGTAGGGGCAAGACCTGTCCAGGATAGTGGGGGTGGCGGGGCCACTCCCGACAAAGGTGCAAGACCTGCCCCTACGTTAAGGATTGGATTCCTGGGTATCCTCTCTCCCACCCTCCTTGGGCCGTCGTCCGTGGCGGAGAAGGGACGGATGCCACCCGGGGTAGAAATAATTCCCCCCGCCGAGGCCCTTCCACCCCTGATAAGGGAGTTGAAGGACAAGGCAGACGTCCTGGTCCTCCTCTCCCACGCCCCCCTGGAAGAGTCCCTTGAGCTTGCCAGCGACTTCCCAGAGTTCCATCTGGTTGCCTCGGGGCATGGGGTGGAGCATCCGATAGTAATTAAGAAAGACAATACCTGGGTCTTCACCCCTGGCATTAAGGGCAAACACCTGGTGCTGTACCGTTACAATCCTGACAAGGGCTCAGGGGTAGTGGAGACCGTAACCCTGGACGAGCGTCTTGAGGACTCAGCCCCCATGCTCAGCCTGCTTGACAACTACCAGGAGAGGCTCAAAGAGGAGAAACTCCTCTCCAGGGTAGAGAGATTCCCCCTCCCTGGACAGACCAGCTACGTCGGGAGTCGTGCATGTAGCCCCTGTCACCCTGCCGTATCCCAGCACTGGGGGAGTACCCTCCATGCCGCTGCCTATGAGACACTGCTAAAGGCAGGGCGGGCCTCTGACCCCGAGTGTGTAACCTGCCATGTGGTGGGCCTCAATTACGCGAGTGGCTTCCAGTCTCAGGACATAAGCCCTGACCTCACAGGCGTGGGCTGTGAGACATGCCATGGCCCAGGCAGTCTCCATATTGCCAACGCCCGCAGGGATAGGGCTAAAGACCTGTCCCTACAGGGTGGGTATGGCAAGGTCTCCCCAGAGCTTTGCAAGGGATGCCATGACCCCGAACACAGCCCCACGTTCCAGTTTGGACCCTACTGGGAGAAGATAAGACACCCTGTAGAGACCCCTGTCTATCCAGGGGACAGTAGGTAGTAAGCAGTTGTAGCCGCAGGCTTTAGCCTGCGAGGTAGTAAGCAGTAGGCAG
The DNA here is from genome assembly GCA_001828545.1 of Planctomycetes bacterium RIFCSPHIGHO2_12_FULL_52_36. Taxonomy (GTDB): domain Bacteria; phylum Planctomycetota; class Brocadiia; order Brocadiales; family Bathyanammoxibiaceae; genus 2-12-FULL-52-36. Next base: position 2,676 of record MHYW01000079.1, on the reverse strand, counting down.
TAATAAGCAGAAGCCCAGTTGTCCGTTATCAGTTGTCAGACTGACAACCGAAGACTGGCAACACAGAACTGAATTTGAATTCTATCTAAAACTTTGTTATCATAACGTTGTTAATGACAAAAGACACCCTCCCCAAAGAGAGTAGAGTAAGCCCTGCCGCAATGGAGGCCCTTTATAGTGCCTTAGGGAAGGAAAACGTTATCACCCACGTAGAGGACAGGGTCTGTTACTCTTACGACGCTACTGCTACCCGACAAAAGGCCCTCCCGGACGTAATAATAAAGGCCACCAGTACAGAGGAGGTCTCTGCCGTAATAAAGGTGGCAGATAAATTTACAATCCCCGTGTATCCCTGCGGGGCACGCAGCGGGCTCTCCGGGGGCTCCGTCCCCTTGCACGGGGGCATAGTCCTGGATACTACCAGGATGGACCGTATCCTGGAGATAAATCCCAATGACCTTATGGCTACCGTGGAGCCTGGGGTGGTTACAAAACGATTTCAAGACGAGGTGGCCAAGTACAAACTCTTTTATCCCCCGGACCCTGGCAGTGCCGAGTTCTCCACTTTAGGGGGAAACGTGGCTGAGTGCTCGGGCGGGATGGCCGGGCTTAAGTACGGGGTTACCAGGGACTACGTCCTCTCTCTGGAGGTGGTCTTGCCGGACGGCAGTGTAATAAATACCGGACGCAGGACCTTGAGGAGTGTGGCGGGCTACGACCTTACCAGGCTCTTCGTAGGCTCTGAGGGGACACTGGGCGTATTCACCAAGATTACGGTAAAACTCATCCCACTACCTGAAAGGGTAGAGACCCTGTTGGCCTACTTCAATGCCCCCGAGGCGGCGGCGGATGCGGCCGACGGCATAATACTGGGCCAGGGGATAATACCAAAGACCCTTGAGTTCGTGGACGGTATCTGCATCAACTCCATCAGGGGGTACGGAGGGGCAGAGATACCTGAAAAAGCCAATGCCTTCCTCCTAATAGACGTAGACGGTGAGGCGTCTCTAGTAGAAAAGGACGTGGCGGGCGTAGAAAAGACATGCTGGGAGCATGGGGCCTTTCAGGTCGTAGTAGCTAAGACGGCGAAAGAGAGAGAGGTCTTGTGGGCCGTCAGGAAGTCCATCTCACCTGCCCTCTTCAAGGTAGCTGGGAGGAAGCTCAATGAAGACATCTGCGTCCCCAGAAGCAAGATAAAAGAGATACTGAGAGAACTCTACTCCCTTGGGGAGAGATACTCCATCCATAGCGCCTGCTTCGGCCACATAGGAGACGGTAACATCCACGTGAATTTCCTCTATGGGTACGGAGAGGAAGACGAAAAGAAGGTGGCGGAAATGGTGGAACAGATGCTAAGAAAGGTGGTCTCCGTAGGGGGGACAATAACGGGGGAGCACGGTGTTGGCATTGCCAAGGCAGAGTTCTTACCTTTAGAAGTCCCCTCTCAAGAGCTCCAGTTGATGAAGTCTCTCAAGAAGTTCTTTGACCCCAAGGGCATAATGAACCCTGGGAAGATATTTATCTCTTGATGATTGAAGACCTCTGAGGGAGTACTATTGTAGGGGCGACCCGTCGGGTCGCCCCTACAACCGCTTACTGCGTAGATGGGGGTAATTCTATCCTGAGTATATCTGCGATGGGGATGGGGTAAAGGGTAGTGACCTCTTCGCCGAGGCCAGGACGGTCCTGGTCTCCCCTGATGGACTCCTCCAGGTATCTTTCCACCGCAGACCTGGTTAATTTCTTCCACCAGGAGGCCTTCGGCCAATGGTTTTTGCATAGGCGGCTCTTCCCTTTCAAGGCCCTTTTAAGCTCCTTTTTGTCCTCCAGTAAAGGGGAGAGGTCCTGGAACTTTAAGAGGTCAGTACGTACGTATACTACTATCCCCGGCGGGCTGAGGTGGAGGTCACACGTCCCCCGGCAGGAATAACGCATCCGGTTTATGGCTAACTCTGCCAGGCTTGTATCCTCGCATTGTCCTGCCCTCTCCCCGAAGGTCTCACAAAGCCACTGCAGGGCTTCTAACCTCCTTGTCTTTTTTCTGGCAAGACGGAGGGCATGGTAATAATTAAAGGTCAGCTTCAAAGGCCCCGTCTTTTCTCCATGCTCTAGCAGGATTATTTCTGCTTGTTCGGCTGTCCTCTTATCTCCCAGCTTTTTGGCCGAGGAGAGGATGTGCCGGGCAATGGCCATGAGGTTATCCTCCTCTTCCATGCCGGGGGTCAACCCACGTTCCTCAATCTTATGAATCAGATTGGAACTGGTGCCATAAAAGAGGACGGGAGGGTGGGGGTTCTCCTCCCAGGTTGTAAGCCAACTGTATTCGGGGTCAAAGGTATCAGGCATGATTGATAGCGTTCAAATAATGACTGTCGTTATGGAGTATATGGACATGGATAAATTTTTGGCTTTAATCTTTTTTTATTTCGCTGAGATGTAAGGGGGCTTTTGCCCTAGAAGCCAGAGACCGGCAATTTTTTTCCTAATCCCTGACCCCTGGCCCCTGACCTCTGACCCCTAGCCCCTGTCCCCTATAGAGGCTACTTCCCCAGCCTTTCCTGCACTACCCTCAGGAGTGTCTCTTTGGAAAAGGGTTTTTCCAGGAAGACAAGCCTGGGGTCAATCTCACGGAGATTGGGGTAGTCCTTGGCAGAAAAACTGCTGGTAATGACGATG
>MHYW01000078.1 GCA_001828545.1 Planctomycetes bacterium RIFCSPHIGHO2_12_FULL_52_36 | reverse complement strand
GGCACTCACCCCCAGGGATAAATGGACGGTAGACATCATAGACGAGACTATTGAGCTGGCGGTAGATTACAGGAGCGGCGAACTGCGTTTTGATGGGGCTGACCTGGTGGGTGTCTCGGCCGTGAGCTATCAGGCCCCCAGGGCGTATGACATTGCCAGGGCCTGCAAGAAACACAATATACCCGTGGTCATAGGCGGCCCCCACGCCTCCACCATCCCTGACGAAGTGGTCCGTTATGCGGATGCCGTCGTGGCAGGGGAGGCAGAGGGCGTCTGGGGAGACCTGCTAAGGGACCTGGAAGACGGACGACTTAAGAAACAATACTCCGGCGGCCTTACCCCACTGGAGAGATACAGGGATTTATACCCCGACAGGGAACTGCTGAAGAAGAAATATAACTACAAGTATTCCTCCATCATCACCACCCGTGGCTGTCCCAACCGATGCGACTTCTGCGCCGTACCCCTCTTCCAGGGAAAGAAGTACCGCGAACGCCCCGTGGAGGACGTACTCAAGGAGATGGCCTCCACAAGCTATAAAGGGCTGATGCTTGCCGAGGATAACTTCTACGGCCACAGTAAAAAAGCCAACGAGCGGGCAAGGGCCCTCTTCAAGGGCATGACGGAGCGGAATATCATAAAGGACTGGTTCGGCTTTACCGCCCTCAACACGGCCTTTGACGAGGAGACCCTGAAGTATATGGCCTCCAGCGGGTGCCTAGGCATCCTCATCGGGATAGAGTCCCTGGACGAGGAGGTCCTTAGGGGTATAAATAAACACGTCAACCTCAGGATTGGCGTAGAGAATTACAGAAAGGGCATTGAGAACCTCCACCGCAACGGGATCGTCTGCTGGGGCTCGGTAATCTTCGGGGCCGACGGCGACACCAAAGACAACTTCAAGAGGATGACAGATTTTACCCTTGAGGCGGGCATGGACATCCTGACCTTCGGCGTCTACACCCCCATGCCCATGACCAGCAGCTTCCAGAGGCTCATGCAAGAGGGCCGCATCTTCCGCAACCGTTTCCCAAAAGACTGGTACTACTACAACTCCAACCACCTGGTCTTCACCCCCAGGGACATGACCATTGACGACCTTATTGAGGGGCTGGAGTACGTCTACGAAAACCTCTACTCCAGGGAGGCCCTGAAGGCCCGTTTTGACCGTACCATGAAAGAGACCAACAACTCCAAGAACGCCATGTTCGCCTACAGGATCAACATTGACTGGAGGGCGGTCTTCAAATCGGTGATAGACGACCTGAAGGCCCTGTACGATTCGGGGACGTATCCCGGGGTAAAGGGGCATCAGGTGGCCGGGGCAGGGGCTAGGGAGTAGGGGGGTAGGGAGTGAAAAGAATTGTAAATTGGAAGTTGAAAATTTTAAAATTTCCAATTTCTAATTTCCAATTTCCAATAAAGGAATAGGGGGTAGGGGTAGCCGCAGGTCATGCCTGAGGCGGAGAAGAAAAGGAAGTAATGAAATGATAAACGTAGACGAGGCCTACCGCATTATATTAGAAAATATCGGCACCCTCCCCATTCAAGAGGTCAACATCAAGGGGGCAGTGGGGTTGTGTCTGGCAGAGGATGCGGTCTCGGATATAGACATGCCCCCCTTTGACAAGTCCTCTATGGACGGTTACGCCGTCATTGCCGAGGATACCATCTCTGCATCAGGCCAACCGGTAGAACTGGACGTAATAGAGGGGGTAGCGGCAGGGCAGATGCCTAAGAAGAAGGTAGAGAGGGGGCAGGCCACCAAGATAATGACCGGGGCGGCGCTCCCCCAGGGAGCCGATGCCGTAATAAAGGTAGAGGATACCGAGCCCATGCAGGGTAATAAGGTAAGGCTCCTGAGGGGCATGAAAAAGGGGGAGAACGTAAGCCCAAGGGGAGAAGACTTCCAGGCAGGTCAAGTGGTAATCAAGAGGGCGACCGCCCTCAGACCCCAGGAGATAGGCATCCTGGCCATGATAGGGATGGGAAAGGTAAAGGTCTATTCCTCTCCCAAGGTAGGCATCAGCTCTACCGGGGATGAACTGGTAGAGGTAGGCCGTAAGCCCATTGGAGGCCAGATAAGGGACAGCAATAGCCACTGCCTGGCAGCCCAGGTCTCCCTGACCAGGGCGGAGGTGGAATGCTTCGGCACTGCAAGAGATGACCGCAAGTCCCTCATCCACATGATAAAAAAGGGGTTGAGGAAAGACCTGCTCATCCTCACCGGGGGTGTATCCATGGGGGAGTGTGACCTGGTGGTGGGCGTCCTCAAAGAACTAGGGGTCAACCTCTTCTTTGAGAAGGTGGCAATGAAGCCCGGTAAACCCATAGTCTTTGGAAAGCATTATAAGACCGCCGTCTTTGCCCTGCCAGGCAACCCGGTTGCCACGTATGTTTCCTTTGAGCTCTTCGTCCGGCCCGCCATCCGCAAGATGATGGGCTTTACACAGCTCAGCCGCACGATAGTGAAGGCCCAACTAGAAACCCCTTTACGGAGTAGGGGGGAGCGGAGGGAATTCAGGCCCACCTGGCTGCGTCTAGAAGACGGGAGATTTTCTGCCTCTCCAGTGGAGTGGCATGGCTCTGCTGACCTGTTGGGGACTACCAGGGCCAACTCCCTGCTAATAGTCCCGGAGGGCGTGGAGTCCTACTCGGCGGGGCAAGAGGTGGAGGTAATGCTCACGGGTGAGCTCTAAACTAGGGGGTAGGGGTCAGGGGTTAGGGGTAGGGGCGACCGGCCGGTCGCCCCTACTCCCTACTCCCTACTCCCTAATTCCTGACCCCTGGTCCCTAATCTCTACTATCCCGGTAGTCCTCCCTACCGTAATCCTATTAGGCATGTCCTTTCCTGGGCCAGACCTGCCCCTGCTGGCCTGGGTGGCCCTGGTACCCTGGCTCCTCCTGATAGGTTCAGAAGCAAGGGTGGCCCTTATCTCCTGGCTCATCGGGATAATCTTCTTTACCGTAAAGCTCTCCTGGCTGGGCTACGCCACTAATATAGGCTGGCTCTTACTCAGCTCCTACCTCTCCATCTCCTACCTCCTTTTTGGCATTGCCTGCTCTTACCTCCACAGGAACTCCGGCCTGCCCCTCGCCCTCCTGGCCCCTTTCCTATGGGTCTCTCTGGAGTACCTCAGGGGCTTCCTCATGACAGGCTTCCCCTGGTTCTACCTCGGCCATACCCAGTACAGCTACCTGTCCATCATCCAGATAGCCGACATTACTGGCGCCTACGGCGTCTCTTTCCTCATTGTGGCGGTCAACGCCTGCTTCGCCCAGGGACTCCTGAGGTGGTGGAACGGTAAGGGGGGGCACTTCCTGTTCGCCATCGCCTTTATACTCTTACTGTTCCCTCTATCTTACGGTATGTTCCGCCTGGCGGGATTATCCTATCAGGAAGGCCCCAGGCTCTGTATGGTACAGGGGAACATCCTCCAGGACCTAAAGATGGATACAGACGTTGAGCAGAGGAAGAGCAACCTCCAGAGGTATCTAGACCTCTCCAGGCTTGTCCTGAGCGAAGCCGAAGGGAAGGTGGGGGCAGAAAAGGTGGATATGATAGTCTGGCCTGAGACCTCCGCCCCGGGGCTATTGAACCTGGACCCTAAGTTCTGGAGAGATATAGACCGCTTCTCCCAGACCTCTATCTTTGAACTGGCAAAGGAACTCCAGACCTACCTCCTGGTGGGAGGGATAGCTATAGAACCTGGGAAGGGGAATAATTTTGAGGAGAGTACCCTCTATAATAGCGCCTTCCTCTACGGGCCTGATGGCAGACCCCTGGACAGATATGACAAACTCCACCTGGTGATCTTCGGAGAGTACACACCCCTCAGAGAGGTCTTCCCCTTCCTGAGACACATGGTACCATACGAGATAGACCTCTCCCCCGGGAGTCGTCGGGAGTTACTAGAGTTTAAGGGGCGTAGGGGCGACCCGGCGGGTCGCCCTTACAAGTTTGCCACCCTCATCTGCTACGAGGACACAGTCCCACCCCTGGCCAGACACTTCGCCAGGCAGGGGGCAGACTTCCTCCTGAACATCACCAACGACGGTTGGTTCCATGACAGCCCGGAGCTGGACCAGCACCTGGCCATCATGGTCTTCAGGGCCGTAGAAAACCGTATGGGCATGGCCAGGGCCGCCAACACGGGCATCTCCGCCTTTGTGGCCCCCAGTGGCGACATCTACTCACTTATAACCAAGAACGGTAAGCGCAGGGAGGTGGAGGGTATCCTGGAAGGCACCATCTTAATAGCCCGTGGGGGGCCCAGTTTTTATACAAGGTACGGCGACCTCTTCAGCCAGTTATGTTTGGTAGTATCCGTTGGGTTGCTCCTTATGCCCGCGGTAAGGAGGCTAGGGGGCGGGGACTAGAATTCGGAATACAGAATATTCTGAATTCCGACTACTGGATTCTGTATTCTTTATTCTCACTAGTCCCTACCCCCTACTCCCTAGTCCCTAGTTAAGAAAAGCCCCTTGACAGCCCTAGACCACGGTTATAAGATTACCTTGAGAATATAAAAGGTAGGTGGTAGGGATAGAGGCTGGCCCCAAGTTTTTAACTAACCCCTAATCCCTGCCCCCTATCCCCTAGCTACAGGTGGGGGATTAGCTCAGTTGGGAGAGCGCTTGAATGGCATTCAAGAGGTCAGGGGTTCAAATCCCCTATCCTCCACCATATCTAATCTAAATTCCAAATCCATTTTGGAAATCCCCAGAGACCCAGGAGGATATTACAGATGAAGTACAGGGTTATCTTAGAGCCACAAGAAGAGGGGGGATATACAGCGTATGCCCCAGCACTGCCGGGCTGTGTCTCGCAAGGAGAAACAGTGGAAGAGGCCCTTTCCAATATAAAAGAGGCCATTGATGTCTATTTAGAGAGTCTAAAGGAGCGGGGGCTTTCTATACCAAAGGTTGAAGAACATGAGGTAGTGGTTTGAGCAAACTCCCCAGCCTTTCCTGGAAAAAGGTTGAAAGGGGCTTAAAAAGGGCGGGATTTATCTTTGACAGACAAAAAGGTAGCCATAGAGTTTACTATCACCCAGAGACTAATGTTACAGTAGTAGTACCTCAACATTCAGAAATCAAGAAAGGTACACTTATGCAGATTCTAAGACAAGCAGGCTTAAGCCGCGCGGAGTTCCTCAAACTATTATAGAGGTCAGGGGTTCAAATCTCCCTCATCCTTAACCATACCCTGGAATGACTTGCGGCCAGTCCATACGAGTACGACCGGCCTCAGAGTCTAGACATCACCTCAGGCGGATAATCCCTCTTCCCTCCAATGGTCAATCAAAGATATGCCCCCAACGTACAAAAACCCCACGGCATAAACAAGCAAAAAAGGCCCAAAGAAGAATCTAGGATTGTTCCAGAGATATTCCGTGAACGCCAAGAGGCAGTATAAGCCGATAAGCACCTCAAAGACTGCAAGAATAGATGGTGCGATGGCGTACTCCCTCGTTTTTAAGATCTTACCACAATCATTTACGCCGTATTTGGGTGTCCTTTTGAATTCTCCTCCATCAGTAAATAGGCCATCAAATACGGCCATTGAGTTATTCAATACCATCCCAGCGTAAATGGCGAGCATGCCGGGGATACGCAGGCAGCGCCACTTCCAGTCTTTGTAAGTAATCCTTTGAGACACCAGGTAAAGGACAGAAGGCCCAATGGCACATGAGGCTATGCCCACAATTGCCAGCACCACCATGGCCAGTATTGTCAAGGTTTTCTGGGAGGGAGAAAAATAGCTGGAAAGGATTAGCGGCAAGGCCGAGAGGGCGAGAAAGAGCAATAAAGGGTATACGATAAAATTAGTTAGATGAAAAAAGGCCTCTAGTTTCTTCAACCAGCCAGATTCCGACCTTAAGACCATCAGCAGTAGCTTCCTGGTGGTCTGTATGCTGCCTTTGGCCCAACGATACTGTTGGTTTTTAAAGGCATTAACACCTAAAGGTATTTCAGCAGGGGTAACCACCTCGTAGAGAAATTTAGGCATCCAGCCTTTGAGTTGTGCCCTGTAGGAAAGATCCAGGTCCTCCGTTAGAGTATCACAATGCCAGCCACCGGCATCTATTATAGCCTGTTTCCTCCACACCCCCGCCGTACCGTTAAAGCCCATGTAAAACCCACCCCAACACCTACCCCCCTGCACTACAAAATTACTATCAAGGGCTATGCTCTGTATCTGAGTTAAAAAAGAATAATAGCCATTTATGTGTCCCCATCGGGTCTGAACAAAGGCAGTTCGTTTATCTTTGTAGAAAAAAGGCACGGTCTTTTTGAGAAAATCCTTTTCCGGTAAAAAGTCTGCATCAAAAATGGCAATGAATTCACCCGTTGCCTGGCAAAGGCCTTCTTGAAGAGCACCTGCCTTAAAACCCTCGCGGTTGGCCCTCATTATGTGCTTAATGTTATAACCCGCTTTCTGCCATTTTTCTACAAGGCGGGCTACAATGTGCTTGGTTTCGTCAGTAGAGTCATCTAGTACCTGTATCTCGTGGAGCTCTTTAGGGTAATCTAATCCCACCACCGTCTCAATGAGCCTCTCGGCTACATACTTTTCGTTATAAATGGGCAGTTGTGTCGTAACTACTGGGAGGGAATCGTCGGAATTTTTCTTCCAGAAGTCCTCAAGAAATTGGGCATTCTCTCGTGATTCCCTTCTGAAGTTTCTAATAAAAAGGTAAATAATATAATAGTTATTTAACCCGTATAGTAATAGCCAGAAGGTTGCCAGGCTATAAATGACTTTAATACCCTGGTATATTTCTACGTACAATTTTTCCCTCCTCAAGATGTAACAAATATGATAAGCAAAAATAATAAGGTAAATTGAAAATGCCCCAATGTCAACACCAGAAATTAAGTAGTTTGTAGGGTGCGTCTTTAGACGCACCATTTATTATTTAGGTGCGTTTCACGCACCCTACCCCACTGGTATTCCTTAAGCCCTAACACCCCTTCTAAATGGGCATCCAAAAGACGATTTATATTATCCCAATGGCTATAATAATCGCCTTTTCTACTTCCCTCATCTTTTCATCACTTAGCTTGCCCGCAAAAGGCCCTTTGATAAGTAAGGATTTGTCTATTGTTGTTACCTGTTCACATTTAGCCATAGATGCCTTTGATAAACCCCCTTCACCCTCTTGAAGTAAAACATGAGTGGGAGACGGCCTTAGGTTTGTAGACAAAGGAACGACAATTATATCATTGGCTAACTTATTTCTAATATCTAAAGAAACTACCAGGGCCGGACGATTCTTAATATCCTTCGGCTTTGAAGGCAGATTAACTAAATATATCTCCCCTCTTTTTGGATACTCAATCATTCCATGTCCTTTTTGCACTTTCTTCAGCCACCTTGGTCCATTCTCTATCTTCCTTCTTTTCCTTTTCTGAGAGAGATAGGTAATAAGCCTCAATGTCTTTTTCAATTGCCCTTTTTTTAGACCTCAGCAACGAATCACGGAGCATTTCTTCCATTATCTGACTTCTTGGAGTTCCCTTTTCCTTTGCAATTTTGTCTATTACACAAACCACATCACCACTGATTGTTACTGTCAGTTTTGTTTTGCGAAGGATACTTGTTGATGGCATAACTAACCTCCTTTATTTCTTACCAATTATAAGACAATTTGGGGTATAATTGCAATCTAAATCTTTGCATACATTGGAGGGTAAAATTTTTGCTTTACCTTTTGCCCTTGGTGAAAGAAAGAAATCCGCAGATTTCAAAAAACCCTTTGGTCCAAGCCCCCAACCCCCTGCCAATTTGACAGGCCCTATACTCCATTGGTAAAGGGTGGTAGTAGGG
>MHYW01000077.1 GCA_001828545.1 Planctomycetes bacterium RIFCSPHIGHO2_12_FULL_52_36 | reverse complement strand
CCGCCTACTGGGGCATGGTCTTCCCTTTAGGTATGTACACCGCCTGCACCTATCAACTTGCCTACGCCATGGATTTGTACTTTCTGCTGCATATACCCAAATACTTCTGGTTTTTTGCCATAACTGCCTGGGTTCTAACCTTTATATGGACGTGGGCCTTTATCGCAAAACCAAGGAAGAAGCTATTGTACCCCGCACGAAACGCCTTCCTATCGCTAAAGAGGGAACGCTAACCGGTTTTCCTAGAGGAGGACTATGACAAAACGAGTACAAACCACAACGGCAGTAGGAGTACAAATACCGCAAGGAAATACACAGGTACTGCTCCTGTCCACACTATCATTTGCCATCTGTTTTGCCGTTTGGTGTGTTTATTCTCCGCTTGGTCCACACCTGCGCGACGAATTACATCTAAGTGAGTCTCAACTGGCCCTACTTGTATCCATTCCGGCCTTGCTTGGGTCAGCCGCCCGCCTACCTATGGGAATCCTCACCGATATGTACGGAAGCAGACGAGTGGCAACAGTCTTGATGGTGGCCTGCTTTTTCTCTACGATGCTGGGCATGTACGCCAACAGCTATTTAACATTTGTTTTTTGCGGTTTACTTATTGGCATGGCAGGGTCTATTTTCGCTGTGGGCGTACCACACGTCTCCAGATGGTACCCTCCGGAAAGGCAGGGCCTGGCCGTGGGCATATTTGGTCTGGGCAACATGGGGGCCGCCATTAGCACCATGTTCGGAGAGAGGATTATCCATTACTATCTAAACGACCAGTGGAGAAACATCTTTCCCGTTTACGCCGTCCCCCTTCTCCTGATAGCCGTCTTATACTGGAAGTTTGCCCCCGACTCCCCCGTAACCGCCAAACCTAAGGGGACAAACGAACTCCTCTATTTAGTCAAGAAAACCCCACTTGTATGGGTCTTTTGCCTATTTTACTGGGTAACCTTTGGCGGGTTCGTTGCCTTCGCATTATACCTGCCCACCTACTTTGTAATGGCATACAATGTCCCCCACGTCACGGCAGGCGACCTAGCAACCACCTTCGTGTTTACTGCCTCCCTTATAAGGCCCCTTGGAGGGTATGTTGCTGATAGATTGCCCGGCAGGAAAATACTACAGGCGTTATTTGCCGTAGCGGCACTGTGCCTGATTACAGAGGGATTGGCCCCGTCCTTAACGGTTGCAACCTGTGCATTCATATTGCTCGGGGCATGTTTTGGCATGGGCAATGGCGTGATATTCAAGCTCGTGCCCACCTATTTTGCCAGGGAGACCGGGGCTGTGGGAGGTCTTGTAGGAGCCGCAGGAGGTCTCGGTGGGTTCTTTACCCCTGTAATCCTGGGTATCTCTAAGGACTTTACCGGGAGCTATGCCGGTGGCTTTGCAGTAGCGGCCTCCTTCTGCCTTATATGCCTCTACTTCACCAGGAAGGAGTTCCAGAGGGTGGAGTCATAGGCCTTCTCAGCCGTTATCATGCCCCGTTTAGGACGGGGCATGATCCAGTTCTCCCAGTGCTTCAGATGCGAAATGCGCTGGGCACACCCTAAAGACGTATTGGTATATATTCTCCGTCGTCTCTAAGGAAGGAGACCACTATGCAAAAGGGTGTACCAGTTGTGTTAATCCGTTGTGCAGACCCGAGGATTACCAATGCCTGTGCAAGGCTTTTAAATCTAGACGAAAGCGCAGCCATCATATCCAACACAGGTAGTATAAAGTATTTTCTATTGGGAGACCGCTTATCGGACCTTTACGAGCAGATACACTTTCTAGTTCACAAACTTGGTGCCCAAAAAATAATCCTTACCAATCACTCCCTCTGTAGGTTCTATGAAGAATTATCTCTAGGGAAAGAGGCACAATTGGCCGACCTTAAGAATACAAAGAGAAAGCTCCAGGAACTCTTCCCTGAAATAGAGACTAAGGTCTATTACATAGACACAGAGACCTCTGAATCTGCAAGTGTTGAATAACGTCCAGCATTGTAAGGTGCTTCAAAAAATGTCTTGTATTGTGGTGGCAGAGTTTACTCTGCCTTATATGCCTCTACTTCACCAGGAAGGAGTTCCAGAGGGTGGAGTCATAGGCAGTAGACAGTAGACAGTAGACAGAATACAGCAGACAGGATAAAATCATTCTGTATCCTGACTACTGACTACTGTTTACTAACTGCTGTCTACTGTATTTATGGAAGGAGAAAAACCCACCTCAAGTCGGCACTTCAAGCTGGGCATAGCCCTAATTATAGTTAGTACGTTATGTGGCTATGCGGCCTTGGCTGTCGTAGGAGAGTCGGCAGTAACCCATAACCCCAGGCTGAGGACTATAAGTCTAGTGGTCTGGTTCCTCACCTGGATACCCTTCCTTCTGGGATTTGCCCTGAGCGGTAAAGAGGGCTACAGATACGCCAAAAGGCTCATCAGTGAACGCCTATTTGGGCGTAGAGACGATTGAAAACAGCAAACAGTAATGGCAATCCGCCTGAGGCGGACAGTTGCCCAGAATGGTGGGCAGGTGCAAGACCTGCCCCTACAGCCTTTCGCACTTGTCCTGACCCCAAAATATTGTTAGAATCTTTCATTATCGTGAGACACCTTCTTTTCCTCATAACCCTTTCTCTTTTGCCCCTATCAGTGGTAGGGGCAGACCAGGGAGAAACAGAGAAGTATTACAACCAGGCCCTGGAGTGTTATCAGAAGGGTGCCCTAGAAGAGGGGTTGCAGGCCTGTCAGGGGGCACTTGAAATAGAGCCTACCTCGCCAAGACCACACAACTATATGGGGCTGTTTTATAAAAGGATGGGAAAGCTGGATGAGGCCATTAACCAGTTTAAAAAGGCCCTGGAGCTGGACGCCAACCTCCCTGAGGTCCATGCCAACCTGGGTAACGCATACATGGAAAAAGGTCTTATAGAGGAATCTATCAAAGAACACCAGAGGGCCTTGGAGCTGAGCCCCGATACGGCAGAACTCCATAACAACCTGGGCTACGCCCTGGAAAAGAGAGGTGAGATAGAGGAGGCAGTGGGCGAGTACCTTCGGGCCAACAGGCTCAACCCCGACCTGGCCGAGCCCCACGGTAACCTGGGGAGACTGTACCTCAAGAAGAGGATATTCCATAGGGCCATGAGCGAACTGGAGAGGGCCGTTGAAATCAACCCCTCTCTGGTAGAGGCCCACTACCTCTTGATAGAGGTCTATGTAACAAAGAACGCCCTGGAGAAGGCCACAGGACAGTGTGCGATACTCTTAGAATTAAACCCCAGAGACGCCCGGGCACGTACCCAGTTAGGGATGATACTGGCTAAGAAGGGACTGACTGAAGAGGCCATCAAAGAGGGGTTAAAGGCACTGGAAATAGACCCACAACTGGCTGAGGCCCACACCCTCCTGGGAGACCTCTACTTCGCCCAGGGAAATACCGGAGAGGCCCTCAAGAGTTACCAGTCAGCAATAAAGGCCGACCCAGACAGTGCCAGTGCCCATCTGGGCCTTGCACTCCTCTATAATAAGGCCGGTATGCTTGAAGAGGCACTGGTTTCCTTTAAAGAGGCAGTCCGCCTTGACCCCACTAACCCCGAGGCAAGGAAGGGCCTGGGATTGGTCTACGAACTCCTTGGAAAGGGACGGGAGGCGGACGAGGAATTTAAGGTCTACGAGGCTCTTATCAGAAAATCCTAACCAGCTTTCCTAAAAGCTTTCCCACCTCTTTTGGAGTTTTCAAAAAGAGTTGAGCAGTTGCGTCTGGATTGGCACCACCCACAAAGATGGTTACGCCCTTATCGTTTAGGATTTTAAAGGCCGACTCGTCTGTCCAGTCATCCCCCATATAAACGGGAACGACACTGTCTGTCTTTAGACGCACCTTAAATCTCCTTAAAACCCATAGGGTTGCCTTACCCTTGTCACCCCCAGTAAAAGGTCTGACCTCAAAAACTCTCTTGCCACTACCAACCCTCACCTCCTTCCTTGAGCAATAAGGCCTTACTACCTCATCAAAGAGGGCCTTTACAGTGGGTATGTCTTTTTTCTTCACAAGGCGGTAATGGACGGTCAGGGATAGGCCCTTATCTTCAACAATTACCCCGGCAACGGGCCTGAGGCTGGTGTCTAATTTCTTGCATATCCTTTTAAGGAGCCTCCTGGATTTTCGGGCCTTTGCATTAACAAACCTCCTCCCTGGCCCTTCCATTTCCAGACCATGATTCCCCACATAGATTATCCCTTCTACCCCTACCTTTGCTTTAAGGTCAGTGATTGACCTTCCGCTTACGAGACATACGATAAATCTTTCACTGTCCCTCAAGGACTCAATCAAACCTCTCATCCCCCGTGATAGGACCGCCAGCTCTGGCCTCTTTGCGATGGGAGTGAGGGTGCCGTCGTAGTCAAGGAATAGCAGGATGTATTTGTATTCTTTTAGGAACTCACAGAGGGAGGGCCATGCTTTCAGGGCATGTTTCATAGGTATATCATATCACCCTCATTAAATAGTGAAAGGAATAACAGCATGTAGTCCCTTAGGTGACGGGTTATCAAGAAGTTATTTCTTACATGCTCCCTCCCGTTTGCCCCGAGCTTCTGCCCATACTCCGGATTGTTAAGTAACTGCCTTACGTAATAAGCGGTCCCTTCAATGGTGCGGGTCAATATCCCTGAGTACTTATGGGTTATTTGCAGTGGGATACCACCTACTGCCGAGGCGATTACCGGCTTGGCCTTCCACAGCCCCTCCGAAACAGTCAGCCCGAACCCCTCTCTTAAAGACTTTTGTAGGATAACGTCCGATCCCCGTTGTAGTGCGTTTATCTCTATATCGCTCCCCGCCGGCAGTAGCAAGAGGAAAATATCTTTATCTCCCTCTGCCATCTGTTTTATTTCAGAGAAGACCTTTTCACCTTCGGGGTCGTCTGTGGCAGGGCTGCCAGCAAGGACTAGCTGGCAGTCTATACGCTGTTTTACAAGCTTGTAAACCTTTACCACCCCGGCAGGGTCTTTCAAATAATCAAAACGTGAGATTTGCGTAATAATGGGACGTGTACGGTCAATCCCAAACCCATCAAGTATTTTAGCAATCTGCTCCTGGGGTAACTCCTTGTTCTTGTCGCTCAGGGGGTCAATGGAGGGGGATATCAAGACCTGTCTGGTGTGGAGTTCTCTACTAAAGGCCGGGGCCGAAAAGACCACCCTATCGTACTGTTCAACATACGTCTTCAGGAACTCCCAGATTTGGGGATTGGGACAGGAAAAGTCAATATGACACCTCCAGACCCACTTCTTGCCCAACTCTTTTTTCTTATTTATCAAAACAATTGGTTGGGGGTCGTGGATAAACAGGACATCCCCATAGAGGCTCATCTCTCTAATGTTCCCTTCACTTACCTCCAGAAAGTGGTCAAACTCCTCTTTCGTTACCTCTGTACTGGCCCCGTGCAGGCAATTGTGGAATTTTTTGGTCACGGCAAAAAACTTTTCTCCGCCCTTAATCAGGTCCCAATGTGCATCCACACCTAGCTCTCGTAGTAGTGGAAGTAGCCTGTGTAGTATCTCGGCCACACCACCACCCACGGCAGTGGAGTTGACGTTCTGGATTACCACCCCCCTGAGCCTCTCGGCCAGTAGCCTTAATTCCTCAATAACCCCCTCCCCTGCGACGGGGATATAATCATCTATCCTGGGCATCTAACCTCCTCTTAGCAATGGCAAGAATCCTCCTTCGCAGGCCCTCCAGGGTGTGGGTATAGGGGTCTAGCCTGGTAATCCTTTCTGCCATCTCTTTCTCCCCCAGTTGACCTTCCAGCCAGTTAGAAAAGTCATTGGTCTCCCTCTTTAGCCTGAGCCTTGCCTCAAACATGTGGTAGTAGATGGAATGGACGCTTACCCTCTGCATTATCTCGTAAAACTCCTTGAGGGAGAGGGCATAGTGCGGAGTGGGGATTACAAAGGTTATGGCCTTCATGAAGTGGAACTCATAACCCTCCGGTGCATCAGGGTTTTTACCCGTCCGTTCCATGTAATCCTCAATAATTCCTATAAATTTTCTTCTAAGGTCTTCTATGCTAGTAAACTGAATGGTATCCACCGAGGCTATCCTCTCCCCCACTTCTTCTTCCTGGAGTATGTTTCTTATCCAGTAGGCAAAATCATTGGGGGGTTCAGGGGAAAGGTAATGGTGTTGTTGCAAAAACCGGTGCGTGTGGTAGTAGATGGAAGATTCTGGCAGGGTCTTAAGGTTCCCCAGGAGTCCCCTCAAGTCCCCTGCTTTAAGACCAGTGAGCTCCGTCAGGTAGAGCCTGCTATAGAAACGAAAAGGCTCGCCCATCTTTAGCCCTCCGGGAACTCAAACCTTAGTAACTCTGACAGGACCTTCCCCGTCCAGCGGTAAATATTATTCTTCTGCACCACCTCCCGCATCTTGCTCATACGTTTCTGCTTCTCCCCCTCCGTCATCTCTATGGCAAGTCTTATGTTCTCCGCAAGTCCATCAACATCATAGGGGTTTACCAGCAGGGCACTCTCTAACTCCCTGGCCGCACCGGTAAACTGGCTCAGTATTAAAACACCAGTATTATCTGCCCTGGAGGCCACGTACTCCTTAGCAACCAGATTCATGCCATCGTGGAGAGAACTGACCACGCAAAAATCAGCCAGGCGATATAGGGCCATTAACTCCTTCTTGCCGAAGTTAGACCTGTGGAATTGTATGGGTTTCCACCGTCCCCGTTCATACTTAAAATTTATCTCTACCATCAAGCGGGTCAGTTCTTCATTAAGGTCCTTGTACTGTTGGATGTGGATGCGGCTCAACGGCCCTGCCTGGATGAATTTGACCTTGCCCTTGTACTGCGGGTACTTCTCAAAAAAGAGGTCTATGGCCCGGAACCTCTCGGGGATACCTTTTGTGTAATCTATCCTGTCCACGCCCAGGCCAACTATCTGCCCACCTAGCCCAAGGGTCTTGCGGAGTCGTCGCATCTCTATTTCCACTTCCTGCGACTGACCCCTGCTACTGGCCTCATCAAAATCTATACTTATCGGAAAGGGCCTCACCCTCGTGGATTTACCACCTTTGATTATTTCAAATTTTTCATAATCCGTCCTTGCCTCAATCATACGGTCTACCGTCTCAAGGAAGTTCATGCAATGATAACGTATGTGGAACCCCAGGAGGTCATTTCCCAGGAGCCCATGGAGTATCTCTTCCTTCCAGGGGCATATCCTGAAGGCCTCTGGATTGGGCCAGGGGATGTGCCAGAATTGGGAGAGGATGCAGTTGGGGTTCTTCTCCCTTATTAACCGTGAGAGCAGGGCAAAATGATAGTCCTGTATAAAAACGAACGCCTTTTTGTCCCCTATCTCCTCTAAAACCGTTCTACTAAAGAGTTCATTTACCTTTTTGTAAGTCTCCCAATCTGCACTTTTAAACGTTGGGCGGGTATAGACCACGTGGCAAAGGGGCCACAATGCCTCGTTAGAAAAGCCATAATAGTACCCGGCTTCTTCCTCTTTGGTGAGCCAAACACGCCTCAGTGTATACCTTGACTCCTCTGGTGGCACCTGTATATGGTTGTGTGCATCTACCACCTCTTTATCCGCATCTCCTGAGCCGTGGGCAATCCAGATCCCACCACAACTCTGCATCACGGGGTCCAGGGCCATCGTTACACCACTGGCAGGCATACCGCACTTAATCTCTTCCCCCTGAAACGTGTGCACGTATGGCTCTCTGTTGGATACGATTACAAAGAGGTAATCGGCCATCTTCTGTTTTATAAATTCTTTTAGCCCTTCTCTGTTCCACATAATACTTCACCCTGCGGCCGGTGAGGAAGCCCGGACTCCTGCCATTTATATCAAGATAGTACCCACGGGTAAAACAAAATTTCCCGTCTGCCTGTCACCCTGAGCGAAGCGAAGGGTCTCCGGGTGAATGGTTACGAGATTC
>MHYW01000076.1 GCA_001828545.1 Planctomycetes bacterium RIFCSPHIGHO2_12_FULL_52_36 | reverse complement strand
TGTAGTGGCAAAACAGGTCTACCTTCGGCATGACTTGCCTTGATGCCTTGACCATAAGGGGGCTGGACAAGCCCTGCCACTACAACTGGGCAGGGGCAAGTTGGAAATCCGCCGTGTTTTGGGCGGGCCCTGCCCCTACAACTACTAGAGGGATAATATCTCAAAAATTGCCCGCCCTTTCAACACCTTTTCACTGAGCTTGGGAACTGTTCAGACACCCCCCTCAAGGGGGAGGGGTGTAGGAGCGGGTTTAAAACCCGCCCCTACATTATATAAATAGGAGTTTTGCAAAGCTCTCCCTGTATTCTGACTACTGAATTCTGACTTCTGAATTCTAATCTTACGGCTTCTTGTCTTAACCTTTGGTATAGGATATAAAGGTCTATAGATGTCTACTATTATAGCGTTCGCCCTTTTTGTACTTTTACCCTTATCCACCGTGGGATGTGCAACGGCCACCTGGCCGGCAAAGGTGTATCATAGTCCTACTTACTCCCTCGGTAGTTACCGCACCTTCTCTTTCAACCTGTCTGTTACGGCAAATGTCCTGGAAGATAAGGGCAGGGAGAGGATTATTAAGCTCCTGGGAAAGAATGGCTACAAGTATGTGGAGGATAAAGAGACTGCGGATTTCATAGTGGAAGAGAGAACCCAGTGGGAAGAGAGGATAGGGTACACACCCCCGAGGGTAGAATATACCCCCATACGTACCCAGACTGGCTTTATCTACCTCCCATCGTATACCCCGGATCGGCCTTACATCTACTACGACTTTAGTGCCAATTTAACCTTTTATGACAGAGTCTCCCGGGCAAAGATTTATGAGGCGAATACGTCGGGGACTACCTCCTCCCTTGACATGGGGGAGATATATCAGGACCTTATAAGACAGGGCAACTTGCCGGTGGCAGGGGCAGGGGAGACGCCCAGGGGTACCGCCGGAGTGACAGGGCCACCTCCGGCAAGGGCATCTTATAAAGTATATACTACGAGACACTCAAAGATTTACCACAGGGCGGGCTGTCCAGCATTGGGGGCAGAGCCCCAACGCTATAGCCCTGGTGCTCCGCCACCAGGGCTAGGTGCGGAGGAATTAGTTGAGTTTAAATCTCCGGAGGAGGCCAGTACTGCTGGTGCCTCAGCCTGTCAGAGGTGCAGACCGTGAACGGTAGGGGCACGGCGCGCCGTGCCCCAACATTATGAAAATAAAAAAACCCCAGGCAACTCTAGGCTGCCTGGGGTTTTACGCAGGCTAAAGCCTGCGGCTACATAAGTTGATGGATGGAGGGGTTAATTACCCTTCCTTCTCCTGATTACGCTTACACCAAAGACTCCGCCCACAATCCCCGCCAGTATGAGGCCGAGCATGGGTAGGCTTTTGTACCTCCCCTTCTCTTTAAGCATGCGGTCAACGTCCTTGGCTCTCATAAGCATCCTGGCCTCACTCTCAATCTCGGCCATCTTGCCAAAGACCTTGGAGGAGCCATACCACCAGGAGATGTCCTGCTGTACGTGGGCAGTCCCTTTATACAGGAAGGCCTTGTCGCCGAACCACATGTCCACGTAGAGTCTCTCTATCCTGGAGGGGTTGTACTTTCCAGGGTAGAAGTCGGCATATACGCCCAGGATTGGTCCCAGCACGGGGAGCTTCCCCTTGGTCTGTTTGAAGGCGTTATAGATGGGCTCACCGAGGAGTCCTGGCCCCAGGGCATCGGCCACTATGTCACCCAGGGGGTAAGGGTCCCTATCCTCTGGGCCTGGGTCTAAGGCCCCGGCGGCTATGACGTCCTCTATACATTTCTGTGACCTATCCTGACAGCCCCAGACCTGGAACATCACCTCATCCAGATTCTCCAGGTAGAGCCTCGCCCAACGGGGGCTGTGGCAATTACTGCAGGCCTCTATCCACTTCTCCCTCTTGGCCTTGCTCTCGGGGGAGTAGACGTCTAACTTATAATTCAATGGCGGAAGGTTTACGCCGTAAGGGTAGTCCTTTAGAGAGGACTTAAACTCCATACCCTTGGGTGGTACCGTTCCCATACGCCAGATACCTTTAGAGACCACGTTGTGGGAGAACTCACCCTTGCCGGTGTACATGTGGCAGAACTGGCAGGTGGGACTGCGATAATCCTTTCCGGGTACTACGTCCTTTAGAGGCTTCTCAAAGTCCCAGTGGTGGCCTTCCATGTGGTAGATGTAGCCCATCTTACTCTCGCCGTAAGATTCTGCATCCGGGTGGTCAAACCCCATGTGACAGCTCTGACAGGCCTCCGGCCTGCGGCCTTCGGCGGCCTTGAAGGCATGTCTGGTATGGCATATGTCGCACTTCTCTGAGGCCGCATGGCAGTAGTCGCAACCGAACTGCATGTTGCCTATACCCATCCTGTAGAGTTCAGGATACCAGGGGACGATGACGTTGGCCTCCGTAGTTTGAGGATGGTTGGGCCTGCCGTAGTCCTTCTCTGAGAGGAACTGGTTGGTCTGGGTAGTATGGCACTGTCCACAGGTATTCCAGGAGGGCATCTTTAATTCCTTGTGGTCCTTCCCGTGGCACTCATTACAGCTCACCTCTGGAAGTTCCCTGTTCACCCGCTTTTCTATGTCCTTTGTCTTGGCAGCGAAGTCCTCGTTCTTCTTGGGATGGGCATGGGTGGACTCCCTCCAGTCGTTGACTATGCCTGGGGTTACCTCTTCGTGGCACTTTACGCAGTCCTCGGCTTTGTACTTCTGGAGGAGTTGGTCATAGTAGGTGCCGTCGGGCTTGACGTAGTGTCTGTTAGGGTACCAGTACATGTGCATGGGTACGGGTTTATAGACGTCCATCCATGGCCCGCTACCCTTCTCCAAGCCCACTGGTTCTTCAAACCATTTCTTCAGGGTTGGATTGTCATAAAGCTCCTTTAGCTGTTCTTGTTCGCCTGGGGCGGATTGGGGCTTTTCTTCTGCCGCAAGCCGTCCAGCCGGTAGACCAGCTATCAAGGCTACAAAAAGGGCTATTGATACAGGTCTAAGAAATTTCATAAACATCTCTCCTTTAAAGACTCCCTTTAGATTCTCCGCCTGAGGCGGATTCACTACAGGCAAAGATTTCTATCTTAACCATCCCTGGGAAGGACTTATCTTTTCCGACTCTATTAAAAGGTTTGAGTATTTCGTGAACCACCAGTCATCAGAAAGGCCGCGGTCCTTAAAGAACTTTACCCTCATCTCGTGGTGGCGGCTGATGTGGCACTCAAAACAGACGTTGTAGGGGCTGTTGACCCTGGCTATCTTCTGACCTTCCTGGGCCTTACCAATGTCCATGAAATAGCTGAAGAGTTCTCCCGGTCCGTGGCAGGCCTCACAGGTTACGCCTTCGTCCACATACTTCCCATTGCCTGGGTTGTAGCCTGTGGTGTGGCACTTGTAGCACTGCTTTCTGTAATTCTCGTCTCCCTCAATAAAATCAGGGGCCTGCTTGACCCTCTCAAAACTGGTGAACTTGGTCCTCTTCCACTGTTCGGCATGGGGGGCAGTCAGCCCGGTGTGACACCTGAGGCACTTCTGACTGCCTACGTAGATGGCCTTTTCCCCTGTCACGCCGTTATACCTGAAGTTTCCCCAGACTGGCGTAAGGTTGGGGTCTGTCTCTTCCGGGGAAAGTTCCGTGAGTTCCAGCCAGAGTTCAAAGACCTTGTCAGCAGAGGCCATCCTCTGCTGCATCTGGCGGCGGTGGGTATACATCCCCCTGTGGGCCTCCTTTTCTGCGAGGGCCCTGCCGATACCTTTATGGCATACGGTACAGCCGTATACGTCAAAGGGGAATTCCGAGACTACGGCGTGGCTGGCCTTAAGCCCTGACTCGTCAATATGACAGGTGATACATCTATCCACTTTATTACCGTTCCCCAGTTTATCCCAGGTGCCCGTACCCTTTAGTAGAATCTGCTTTATCTCAGGCTTCTGGGAACGAAGGATGGCTATCTTTTTCTCAAGGTCTTTCTTGTCCTTCTCAGCGGTGGCGGCCTTATGTTCCTTCTCCAGTTCCACTAGCCTCTTCTGATAAAAGGTCCGTTGATACTTTGCCCAGGCGGGGTTCTTCCCCTCCTCAAACCAGAGATAGGAGGAGTAGAAGAATGCCAGACTAAAAAGGAGGAATAACTTTCTCTTCATACATCACCTTTTTCAGTTCTCAGTTTTCAATCTTCTGGTGTTACTCTAGATGTTGAACCAGGGCGTTTGTAAGACATACTTGACGTTGAGCCCTAATCTAAGGCCCATCTTTAAGATAGTACCTGTCATGGTGAGCAGTAAGAACATCGTAACGCCATATTTAACCGGCCCGAGTCGCTGGTAGAAGTCTTTCCATCTGCGGGCCGGTAACCATGTGCCCAGTCCAAAATAGGCTAATAGTAGCAGGACCCCTACGGGGGCCGGTAGACTCCATAGAGGCGGGGGTGTCGGGAAGGCGAGGGTCCACTTCTCCCAGGGCCAGAACCAGGCCCAGAAAGGCCCTCTACAGTAAACTCCCATGATGATAAGTACATACCAGAGTAAGAACCCGAAACTGAAGGTAGTTACGGCAAATTTCCTCTCCCCAAAGGTATAGTAACCGTTGCCTTTGGGGTTGAAGTCAATGTAAGGTATAAACATAAGACCTATTATAATCAGGGAGGGCAGGACCACCCCGGCAAACCATGGGTCAAAGTACACTAGCTCTTCCTGCAGGCCCAGGAAGTACCAGGGGGCCTTGGCAGGGTTCTCTGGTTCGCCTGGGTTGGCGAGTTCTCTTAAGGGTGCATCTACGTAATAGCTGTAAAGTAGTATGACTACCAGGAAGAGTAGGGCACACAAGAATTCCTTTGCCACTAGATGGGGCCAGGTGTGTATTTTTTCAGGCCCTGTCAGTGTCTGTTTTGGTTCAGGTCTTAACATAGTTGCTTCGGGATTGGCCATAACTTTCCTCTATTATTTATGTGGACTCCAAAGAACTTACAGCTGTCCTGAGAATCCGTCCTTCCTTATCCTCCAGAAGTGGAGCATCATAAGCCCACCTGCCAGGGCGGGGAGGCCTATACAATGCCATACATAGGCCCTGAGGAGGGCAGGTGCCTGTATGGAGGTGCCTCCCAGGAGGCCAAACCGTATATCGTTATCAATAGTGAACCCAAATAGCTCTGCAAAGGGGCCTTGATAGCCTGCAAAGGGCGTAGCCCCTGCCATATTGGTACCTACCGTAATGGCCCAATATCCGAGTTGGTCCCATGGCAGGAGGTAGCCTGTGAAACTCAGTAATAGGGTGAGTACGAGGAGTATCACACCTACCACCCAGTTAAATTGTCTTGGTGCCTTATAGGAGCCGGTAAGGAAGACCCTCAGCATGTGGAAACATACCGTTATGACCATGGCGTGGCCGGCCCATCTGTGCGTGTTTCTCAATAGCCTGCCAAGCGGTATTGCATTATTGCTCAGGTCCAGCATATCGGCATAGGCCCGGTTTACGTCCGGGGTGTAATAGAACATCAACAATACACCTGTGAGGGTTTCAAAGAGGAAGACAAAAAAGGTCAGCCCCCCAAGACACCAGGTAAAGGAGATATTTATACTGCCCTTCGTTACGGCGGGAGGATGTATGTGAAGCCATACATTGCTGAGGACCTGGAGCGTGCGATTACGAGAGGTATCTTCGTACCTATGACGGAAGATAGACTTCCAGACGTCGTTCTGCGTAATCTTATCGCCTATTTCTTTGAGGTCGGGGAACATGCGCAGGACTCCTTTTTGGCCTTCAGCTTATCGGCTTTCGGGGTCTCGGCCAATTGTTGATGGCTGACGGCCGATTATTATATTACCAGCTTCCTATCCCGTTCTACTATTTGACTCGTATCTATGACCAGTTTCCCAATGTCGGAAAGAGACGTATGGAAGTGATAGAGGGGCCTTGGGGCGGGGCCAGCAAAGTTAACGCCGTCCTTGTAGTACTTGCTCCCATGGCAGGGACACTCAAAGATACCCTTTTCTTCGGTCCAATGCACGGCGCATCCCAGGTGTTGGCAAATCATGGATATGGCCTGAAAGGCATTGCCCTCCCGGACGACAAATACCCTCCTGGCCTTTAGGGTAACCACACTGTGGTCTGGAAAATCCTGGGGATAACCTACGGCAAACCGTTTAGAGGGCTCATACAGTACCCTAGGAAAGAAGAAGCCGGTTGTCCCCAAGAGATTCCATAAGTAGGTCCCTATCGTGGCCAGAAATATTCCCCAGGCCGCCAGGGTGAAGAAACTACGCCGGGACGTCCATATACCACCTGCCTCTTCTCTTTTCTCTGCTCCCATTGTTACCTGCGGCATAGTTATTGTCCCTCAGATTCTATAGATTCGCTTCAATCACTACAAGTTCTTAAAAAAGATGTACAAACGCCGCATAGGCAAATACTAGCAATACGCATACCATTTCTTCACCTATTGCTGGCCGGCAGGCACATGCAGTCTGGCACATGTATATTTCCTTATACAATAAATACTTACGAAACATTGCTCAAGACCTGACAACCAATGTGGAACCTTTCTATCCTGGTTTCTCTTGTTACTAATAATTCACAAGAGGCCAGTATGTCTATTCAATAGCTTATAAAATAAATGGTTACAACTGTACACATTAGTGTACAATCCAGTGTACCTGAGTGTACTAGTCTAGGAGTCAGGGATTAGTGGAATTGTGGACGTAGGAAAGATTTTGATTTTGACTCCTAAGACCCTCAATCCTTTGTAAGGGGCACGTTGTCCGCCTAAGGCGGATGCCCCTACTCCGTCCCATGCCCCACAAGGGCTCAGGGAAAGTTATTGACTATACGAATACAAATAGGGTAACTTAAACATGGTCCGCCTGAGGCGGATTCAGGGGCCGCTTCTAACAAAGGGCAGTAGATATTTGAATGAAGGTCTGAAGGTGGTAAAATTGTCTATAAAAAGGTATGCAGTCCTATTACTCCTCCTGGCAGGGCCTCTTCTTATCCTGGAGCCTCACGAAGGCGGTGGTGCCACTCCTGACGGGGCGGTGTCAGTCCAGGGGGAATCCGCTCCAGGCAGTGGTCCATCCCTTCACTCCGCTCAAGGCCAGGCCCTGCACCAGAACGATGCAGGGCAGGCTCAGGCGGATGGGCGTCCGGGTGGGGGGGACTATGAGGAGGCTGACATACTGGAAGAGGGGTTGCCAATAATGATAGAAGGTGGTAAGGCC
>MHYW01000075.1 GCA_001828545.1 Planctomycetes bacterium RIFCSPHIGHO2_12_FULL_52_36 | reverse complement strand
TTGCGGCCCTCAGGAGCATACCGGTCTTGGGTTTTCTGCACTGGCATTCTATACTGTATTCTGCCACTGTGCCTTCAGGGAGATGGGGGCAGTAGTAGATGGCGTCTACGGTGGCCCCTTCCAGGGAGAGCGCCTCCAGAAGCCTATCGTGTATCTCGTTCAGCCTTTGTTCGGTGAAGTATCCCCTGGCTACGCCTGACTGGTTGGTGGCAATAATGACCGCAAACCCTTCTTCCTTGAATAGCCTTATAGCCCTGGCAGAATTGGGTAGTAATACCAGTTCCTCAGGGGAGGAGAGGTAGGGGATGCCGTGGATTATAGTCCCGTCTCTGTCCAGGAAGACTGCCCTTGTCATCCAGGTATACCTCTAACCGAAGAGTTCCTTTTCAATAAGGTAGCACAAATACCCAGTATATCAGGTCTCACCCGCCTTACAAGGTTATTGGGTGTGTCCCCTGCTACCAGCACGGTAATTTTTTGCATAGGTTTATCTATCTTCAATTGCCCACCGTTCAAACGCCTCTTCAGTACCTTCTTCCTTCAGGAGTTCCACCAGGGGGGCATAACGCCACTCCAAGGGGTATTTCATGGCCAGTTGCTTAATCCTGCGGTAGTACGTCTCATATAAGTCCTGTGAGGTGTCCTGCCAGTCCTTTTGGCAGAAGAACACCCTGCACCCCAGGGCCCTGTGTTCCCTCGCCGTACACAGGTTATTCACAAGGTAAGGACAGACCTCTTTCTTGACAGGTATTTTGGGTGGGCCTGCCTTTCTACGGAGGTAATTTGCCTCCAGACTGCTGGCGAAGAGGACGTGGCCAAAGTCCTCAAAATGACAGCACAGCCCGCGGGCCTTGCATTCAGGGGCCAGTTTAGAGAGGTCTTCCTCCAGTTCCCTATATATCTCTTTAAGTTCAGTTTGCCAGCCCATGGGTATCACGACGGTCTAGACAGTGGCAATATCCTACTCAAGGCGGAAGCGAGTGCCTCCTGTCCCCGTGTTATCCTCATCTCTATTCTTAGGGCAAAAAAGGGAAGGGGCCAATCATTGTCTTGTAGGGGCGTATTGTTCGCCACGGCGAATCTGCCTAAGGCACGACTGTACGCCCCTACGAGCTTTACCCTATCCTTACAAGTAGTAACGATGGCTTCTGCCCCTAGCCCAATGGCCTCTGACGTTAATTTCTTACATTCCTCTGGGGTGTAGTGGTGATGGTCTGAGAAGCTCTTAAACCCCACCACATTAGCCCCCAGGGACTGGAGGGTTTTTTCAAAGGAGATGGGGTTACCCAGACCGCAGAAGGCAAAGGTCTTCTTCCCGTTAAGGTACGAGACCTCCACACGGTTACCGTTCATAGCCTCTAGATAGAGCGGGTGATGCACCGTCTCTATAATGGGGGTTGAACTGCTTAGACGCAGGAGGTGTCCTTTTATATCCTGGAGTCTCTCAGGGGGACATAAGTTGGTCCTGGACAGTACGAAGAGCCCTGCCCGCTTGAGGCTGGAAAGCGGCTCCCTGAGCGTACCTGCCGGGAGCAGGTGGCCGCTTCCGAAGGGTGACAGGGTATCAATGACCACGATATCCAGGTCTCTAGCTAATCCCCAGTGCTGGAATCCATCGTCAAGGAGGAGGCATTGGGGGTGGAACTCCTCCATAGCCGTCCTGGCGCTGGCCAACCTGTCCTTTCCCAGCAGAAAAGGTACGTGTGGAAGCCTCTCTCGGAATTCCATAAACTCGTCGCTTGTACCGTTAGTGCCCGCATAGCCCCTGCTGAGGATAGCTACCTTCTTCCCACGTTCGGTCAGGAACCTGGCCAGGAACTCTATAAGGGGCGTCTTACCAGTTCCCCCTAAAGTAATATTGCCAACACTGACGACAGGGAGGGGTAATCTTACCGTGGGGAGTAGGCCATGGCGATAAAGTAGACCCCTTGTCCACAAGATGCCTCCGTAGAGATACGAGGCCGGTCTCAGGGCGTTCAGGGTTACAAAGGCGGCTGCCCCCCCTCTCCGTCCGCTGGCGATAGAAAGGTAGAGCTCCCTGGCGCCACCCGGGCCCGGGCGGTATCCGCCTGAGGCGGAGAAGGAATGACATCTTGCAGGATTTTTCAGAACTCTCGGCCCCCTTTGGGTATCTCTTTTTCCATAGTCCAAAATTTAAGACCCCCCTTACCAGGAACCCCACCCCACCGGAGCAGACCCAGAACCCGGCATAATAGGATACCCGCGTCTTGTCGCCCAATCTCGTGCCGCATTAGATAACTCCGTGTTTCCACAGTTGAGATACGCCTCAACCATCGTCTTATCTCCTACACTGTTCAGCGCATAAACTAGCTCGTGTATTATCTCCGCCCTCCCGATACCTATAAAGGCATAGAGTGCATTCTCAATAGCCTCGTATCTTGCGCAGGGCCTCGGCTGCATTCCCTCGGACACCTGAGGATTCATCCTTCAGTGCATTGATGAGTGGCTCTACGGCACGGCTGTCCCCTATGTTGCCCAGGACAAGGGCTGCCCCCCGTCGGACATCTGGGTCTTTATCCTTCAGTGCATTAATGAGTGGCTCTACGGCACGGATGTCCCCTATATCTCTCAGGGCCCAGGTTGCTCTCTGTCGGACACCTGGGTCTTTATCCTTCATTGCGGCGATGAGTGGCTCCACGGCACGGTTGTCCCCTATCTCGCCCAGGGCATCGGCTGCCATCCATCGGACATCTCGTTCTTTATCCTTCAGTGCGGCGATGAGTGGCTCTACGGCGCGGCTGTCCCCTATCTCGCCCAGGGCATCGGCTGCCCCCCTTCGGACCCATAAGTCTTCATCCTTCTTCATTGCGGCGATGAGTGGCTCTACGGCACGGCTGTCCCCTATATCGCCCAGGGTCTTGGCTGCATCATGTCGGACATCTGAGTTTCCATCCTTCAGTGCATTGATGAGTAGCTCTACGGCACGGTCGTCCCCTATTATGCCCAGGCTCAAGACTGCCCCCCGTCGGACATCTGGGTCTTTATCCTTCAACTCTTTGATTAACGTGTCTACCTCATCAGCCTGCGCTATGGCCTCGCAGGTCAAGCAGGATAGCAGAATCCCCAGGACTAAATACCTTAAAACCCTCTTCATTTTGCCCTCCTTTGAGGAATCACCTTTCCCCCCGCCTGAGGCGGACCCGCCTGTTACGGTGGCCAAGACTCCCTCCCGCTTACTTAAGGGGTACTGACCAGTATGCGTGGTCAAGGAACTGCTTCCAGGAGCGGTATTTTCCTGAGTTTAGCTTGAGAGTGAGTATAGGACTGTGCTTTGGCACAAAGGGCTTGCGTATGAGTTTAATACCGGCCTCATCTGGAGTACGGCCTCCCTTGCGCTTATTGCATTCGGTGCAGGCGCAGACCACGTTAGTCCAGGAGGTTTTACCTCCGCGGGAACGGGGGGTGACGTGGTCAAGACTGAGTTCGTAGGTAGAGAACCTGCACCCGCAATACTGGCAGCGGTTCTCGTCCCTGGCAAAGATATTCCTGCGGTTGAATTTTATCCCCCATCGGGGGACCTTATCGTAAAAGAGGTGGCGAATAATCCTGGGTGCCGGTATCTCCAGAGAGACCGACCTGATCCAATCGTAGTCTTCTTCAGGCAGGCCAAGCCCTGTCTTGAGGAGGGAGACGTCTTTCCAGGTCTCCATAGTATAGGAGGCGAATTTCTCCTCATCTACTAACACCACCTCCGCAGAGTTCTTGTAGAGGAGTGTAAAGGCCCTCCTTACACTGACCACGTTCATGGCCATAAAGAACTTGTTCAGTACCAGTACGCTGGCATCCAGACTACTTGCTACTTCCATAGGGTTAAAGCCTCAAACTGCCTCAGCTACCATATCTCCCACCTCCTGGGTGGAATAGCCCATCTTGCCGGCCTCCAGACTTTTTAGCTTCTCCGAGGTGGCCTTTTTGACGGCCTCTTCCACGGCCCTGGCCGCCTGGGTCTCTCCCAGGTGTTCCAGCATCATGGCACAGGCGCGTATAGCCGCCAGGGGGCTAACTACACCCTTTCCTGTATATTTGGGGGCGGAGCCTCCCATAGGTTCAAACATAGATACCCCTTTCGGGTTAATATTGCCCCCAGGTGCTATACCCAGCCCACCCTGAAGAACGGCCCCAATGTCTGTGATTATGTCCCCAAACATATTGTCCGTCACTATCACGTCAAAACGCTCAGGATTTTTGACCATCCACATGCAGGCGGCGTCCACGTGGGCATATTCTGTGGTAACGTCGGCATACTCCCTGGCTACCTCATTAAAGACCCTCATCCACAAATCATGGGCGTAGTTGAGTACGTTAGTCTTTCCACAAAAGAGGAGTTTCTTCTCCTTATTTCTCTTCCTGGTATACTCAAAGGCGTAACGTATACATCGCTCCACCCCCAAGCGCGTGTTAATGGATTCCTGTATAGCCACCTCATCAGGCGTCCCTTTTTTGAAAAAACCTCCAGCACCTATATAAAGCCCTTCGGTGTTTTCTCTAACTACAACATAGTCTATGTCTTCCGGTCCTTTATCTTTTAAAGGACAGCTTACACCAGGATAAAGTTTCACCGGACGGAGGTTTATGTATTGGTCTAGCTCAAACCTTAACCTTAGGAGTAACCCCTGTTCAAGTAGCGTGGGGGGGAGGTCAGGGTGTCCTGTGGCCCCAAAATATATAGCGCTACACTGTCGTAACTCCTCCAGTACTGAATCCGGCAAAAGCTCCTTTGTCCTTAGATATCGCTCGCCGCCCAGGTCGTAGTGAATTAACTCACACCTGAATCCATTCTTCCCTGAGACAGCCTCAAGGGCCTTCAGTCCCTCCCTGATTACCTCAGGCCCTATCCCATCCCCTGGGATTACTGCAATTCGGTAGCACCGCTGTCCCTGCACCTTGCTGGTGTGGGGCTGGCGTTTAGGGGGACGGTGAGGGTCGTTTCTCTCTTGTACAGCCAGGCGTCTATGTGTCCGTTCCAAGGATTCCTCGCAGTAAAGCCTTTAGAAATATTAGTTTAACAAGGATTAGATTTGTTTGCAAGGGGGTAGTGGGGGAGATGTCGGTCAGGGAGGCAGTAGCCGCAGTCCGCCTAAGGCGGGAAAACCCCCTCCCCAGGTGGGAGGGGGAAGGGGGAGGGGGATTCACCCCCACCCTTCCCTCCCCCATCAAGGGGGAGGGAGCTTAAGTTCTCATACTCTAATGGGGTATAGTACATAGTGTTACGTTTTGTCGAACTCATGTCCTAAGTTCAGGGAATCCAATAGGCAGTAGCCGCAGGTCGTGTCACGCCTCTAGCGGAGTTGCGGCTACTAAAACTTGAATTCAGAATCTGCCTCCTTGATTCCGTGTCCTGAATCCTGTATCCTGCATTTTCAAAATCTAGAGGGTGGCAAGGGCCAATCCAATAAAGGTAACCATGAAAAGGCGTCTCTTATTCCTTGTCTTTCTTTGTGTCTGTGCAACCGCCTGCGTACCCGGTGGTGCTGCCGCCTCGGAGATAAAACCAGTAAACGAAACCCTTCCCATCACTGCCTTTACCGACGAGGAGCTGGCGAAAGGTGAGCCGATAGGGTGGGAGGTCCATCCGGGGATATGTAGAAAGATACTCAAGAAGGCCCAACCCAGGGTACTGGAGCTTGATGGCAAACGTATCCTCCAGGTCAAGACGGCGGATGACGGCCTCGTCTTATTGAGGAAGGTGGGCAGAAAGGCCAATCAGTACCCCCTGTTAGGGTGGAGCTGGAAGGTCTCTAACGTCCTGCCCCAGAGCAGGGAGAAGGAGGAGGGAGGGGACGATTATCCTGCGGCCGTCTGTATAGTATATGCTAAAAAATTTATGGGCATCACTCATCATATCAGGGGGCTAATCTACGTCTGGGGGTCCAACGTTACGGCAGGCGAACGTTACACAAGTCCCTGTGACGAGAGGTTCAGGATAATTGTGGTACAAGGCGGGCCGGAGGGGGTAGGCCAGTGGTTCCAGCACAAGGTCAACCATCCCCAGGACTACCTTATAGAGTTTGGAGAGGTACCCGACAGGGTCTATGCCGTGGGGATACAGACTAATACCGACCGCACCCACGGCGAGGTGGAGGGCAACTATGCAGACATAGTCTTGAGCCGGTATTAATGTAGGGGCAGGTCTTGCACCTGCC
This sequence comes from Planctomycetes bacterium RIFCSPHIGHO2_12_FULL_52_36, assembly GCA_001828545.1. Lineage (GTDB taxonomy): Bacteria > Planctomycetota > Brocadiia > Brocadiales > Bathyanammoxibiaceae > 2-12-FULL-52-36. Next base: position 480 of record MHYW01000075.1, on the reverse strand, counting down.
CTTATTGCTAATAAATGGTGCGTTACACGCACCCTACGAAACTTAATGGTCAAGCCCATTTTCTCCTGTAAAAACTAAGAGGCATAAGTCCGTATCCTATTTCTTCCCCCGTTTCCTCTCCCTGAGCAGTTTTAAGACCCTCTGCATGTCCTCTGGCAGTTCGGCCTGGAAGGAGACCCTCTTCTTCAGGATTGGGTGGAAGAATTCTATCCGATAGGCATGGAGGGCCTGGCGTTCCAATATGGGGGGTTCGTCATCGGGGGTGAACGGCCGTTCGCCCCTACCTGTAATGTCCCGTGCGTAGAGGCAATCACGGCTGTTGTAGGCGGCATCGGCTACGATGGGGTGGCCTATGGCCTTCATGTGTACCCTTATCTGGTGGGTGCGGCCGGTGCGGGGCATGACCTTTACCAGGGTAAAATCTCCAAAACGTTCCAGTACCTCATATATAGAGGTGGCCTCTTTGCCCCCCTCGTCGTG
>MHYW01000074.1:5731-6454 GCA_001828545.1 Planctomycetes bacterium RIFCSPHIGHO2_12_FULL_52_36 | reverse complement strand
GGTGGAGTTTTTCCCAGGCGGCAATCTATCCGGGGAGTATCTTTCCGGGGCTAAAAGCCTGGAGGAAGTGCTGACAGGGCTTAAAAAGGCATATCCGGATCTTGATGGAAGGCTCGCTGAGGGTGCCGAAAGCCCCTCAGACGCGGAACACCTCTTCTACTGCTTTTTGCTGAGAAAATGGAGTGATATGGTAAGGAAGGACCCCCTTTCCATAGCCATCGTTCTTGGATTCCTTGGCCTAAAGCTGAAGGAGTTTCTAAATCTAAGGATAATAGTAAGGAGTAAGGCACACGGTGTGCCTGTGGATATTATAAAGAAGGAGTTAGTTGCTTAGGGGAGGGCTTGCAGTGGCAAGAAAGCAAAAAGTAGAACGACCCAAGGAAGCTTCTCTTCTGGCTCAAGTAGAGGAAAAAGAGAGACTCCTGGAGGGGATGCTTAATGAGGCCAGGGAGAGGAGCAAGAGTGAAGTGCAGGCCGCTAAGGAAGAGGCCAGCCGATATGTGGAAGAGGTAAAAAGGGGACTTCCTGAGATGGCAGACCATCGCCGCCAGAGCGGTCTAAAGGCCATAGAAGAGGAAATTCAAAGGATAAAACAGGAGGGCCAAATAAGGCTTCAGGTCCTTATCCAGGAGGCGGAAAAGCGCTTTGAAGAGGCTAAAAAAAGGGCCCCAAAGGTCTATCTACCGGAGCTTGTCCTAGAGCGGAGCGAAGGGATAAAGTAAC